>JALRDI010000050.1 GCA_023257035.1 Ilumatobacteraceae bacterium
TGCATCCAGCATGTTTCGCTCTTCACGGGTTCCGCGAACCGCTGCAACGTCAACTTGCCCACCATCGAGAATGACCTGCGCGTCATCACGAACTTGAGCGAGCCCTGAGTCAATTCCCACCGGACGGGCGCCAGAGAGACAGAACTTCACGCCGTTGTATTGCGCCGGGTTGTGAGAGGCGGTGAAAACCGCACCAGGTAGGTCGAGTTGACCAGAAGCGAAGTACAAGAGATCAGTCGACACGAGACCGAGGTCAATGACATTGACACCAACTTCTTGGGCGCCATCAGAAAAGGCGTCGACAAACTCAGGGCCACTTGGACGCATATCTCGCCCAACGACAACCGTGTCGGCTCCTGCGAACCTGGCGAACGCTGATCCGAGTGCTCGGGCGACACCAGCGTCAAACTCTTCTGGCACGACGCCACGGACGTCGTACGCCTTCACGATCCGAGAGAGATCAGCCATCTCTCGAAGGCTAATGCCGATCAGTTCACTCCGCTCTCAGACGCGGTTACCGCTCCGGCGTCATCAACGAGCAACTCCGCATCACTTCCACCTTCGTCACCGGCAGGATCATCGAACGAGAGATCTCCCTCACGCCGCCACCGAATACACAGACCAATGCCGATGAGCGAAAGAGCGATCGTTGCCCAGTCGAGGCCGGTGCGTGTGTACGTCATCGACACATGCTCATTCGTTGGAACGACCACCATCGCATTCGGCGCAACCCGATACACCGCCTCCGCGCCATTCACTGACCAATTTGGGAAGTAACTCACCCGAATGAGCACCGGAACGCCTACTCGATCAACATCAAAATCAATCGAATCTTGACCGATGACCACATTCGACACCTCCACATCGGGCAGTTCAACCTGCGTAATAGGTTCGGCTGGTACAACGATGTCAACTCGGCGACCTGGACCTCCAGGGACTCCCTCTTGGCGACTCACGTCAACAACTGCATCAATCCGTTGCCACGACTCGGGACCATCATCAGCGGGCAATGCCGCCCAATCGGAGGGGTGCTGGAACCAACTTGTTCCAAGCTCGAGGTGCCGTTCGCGCTGATCGCCTGAGCGCTCGTTCACCACCACTGGCTGGACTTCTAGCGGTACAACAATCTCAGCATCAGCGACTTCGTACACCTCCCACGGTCCAGAGGACGCGACAAGTCCGAGTTCGCTTTGCTGGCGGGCCTCAACCTTGGCTTCCTCTGTTCGAACCATTGCGTACTTCACTCCGAGGTCCTGCAGATGCCGAACCCCTACCGACGCGTCATTGTCGATGTAGCGCAGTTCTCTCACCGGGTTCGATGACTGCTTCGACATTGCCGCTGTTGCCAAGAATGAATAGGGAGTCGTGCCAGAAGCCTCAAAGAACAGCGCCTCCATCGAGCCAATACATCCGTCGGTCCAGAACGGGAGCAGCATCAGCGCCATCGTCGTTCCGTACTGACCATTATCTGGGCTGTTCTCCCACAGCGCTCGGCCACAACCGTGCGCAGGATCATTCCCAAGCGACTCCATGGCCTCAACAATCGAGCGGTACTCCGCATACGCGGCACCACGCCCTTCATAACCGGTGAAGTTGTAACTCGACCATCCGTCACCCGATGCTCGGACATTGGTGGACGTCGCTTTAAATGGACCCCACCCGTAGACCTGAGCCCCATTGTGTGTCGTAATTCCACCACCTGGCAGCACCTGGAACATGAACCCCAGTACGACGAGCACTCCGAGGGCTGAGATCGCCCCGAACCCTGTTGCGACGCGGTCTCCTACCGGGTTCACCGCATTGCGTTCCCTCACTACATTCCAAAGAACGTTCATGACGGCAACTGCACCAACCATCATCAACATGTATCGAAGGAGGTAGAGAAACGGAAGTAAACGAGGGTTCCACAACAACCCGATGACGGGCAGTGAATCACGAGCGAGATACACACCTGCTACGAGAACGAGGCCGGTGATTCCGAGAGCGCTTCCGTTCTGATGGCGACGAAGCACACTCCAGATCACACCAATTACGGCGAGCGCCGTGATGATCACATCGAGCGGAGCGGTCAACGGGAAGAACATGTCCCAAAATGAATCCTCTGCTCCCTCTGGCCGAGGACCGTATTTCATATCGGTCATGTACTCGTGGTTCATGAGGAATGGCCCAACCCACCAAGCAACCAACAGAAATGCGGTGATGCCGGTTGTGAGCACCCAGCGCCATCGAACACGATCAACCCACAGCGCTGTAAAGACCAGTGCCGCAAGAGCCATGAAGATCAGCACGATCCCATGAGACACCGCTGCTGCTGCGATGAGCACTGCCGTCCAAACTCGATACTTCCCGGTACGCAACCCTGCTGCAAGCGCACCAAGAGCAAGAATTGACAGCGTTAACGCAATCGAAAACGAGAACTCGCCGGCCATCGTTGACTTCAAGTTGCCGCCGTAAATCGTGAAACTTTCGTCGAGCAAAAATGCGAGACCCGCAAATGCAAACAACTCGGGAATCGGAAATGCGAACTTCGCAAGACGGCCGAATCCCCAGCAGGCTGCTGGCAGCGTGAGCAACCCGAGCACGCCGACAAGTTTCAACGCAACCCCATACGGGAGCAGAACGTCAACGAGCACGACCGTGAGCGCCGGCAACACCATGTAGAACCGGTACGCCGGCATTCCTCCGTACCAATCCATCGTCCAACCATTCAGTCGGAATCCGGGCAGCAGGTGATCACGAAGAAATGCAGGCCCCCATACATGCGCACCAAAATCACCACCGGTTGGGGTGTTGTTGTCAAAGACAAGGTCAGCAGCAGGGCTTAACGGGTTGAGATGAACAACATTCATCATGATCGTCGTCGTCACTGCGAGCGAGAACGCCGTGAACGAGAACTTCCAGATCCGACTCGAATCCCACTCTGATGACATCCACTGCTGCGGACGAAGAAGGACACGCCGAAGCACACGATGAATGATTGAGACCGGAACGGCCACATCATCGGTTACCTCAACGGACGGAAGTCCGGATGTTTCGGCCTCGTTCGTCACGAACTCAGTCTGCCACTTTCAATGCAGCGTTCCCAGATCGCGTCGACATGCAGCGTGCTACGTCGCCGTCATCAACAGTGCGAAGATCCCTGTCGCATTAAACGCTGCGTGAGTAACGATTGAGGAGCCCAAACGGCCCGTCCGCAGCAACATGAGGCCGAATACGAGCCCAGCAATCGTCAACCCCGGTAATTCGACCGGACGGAGGTGAATGGCCCCAAAAAAGACCGATGCCGCTACGACACCACCGACAGCACCCAACTTGGCCGTTGCCGATCGCTGTAACAGCCCCCGATATACGAATTCTTCGACAATCGGTGCGCCAATGACCACCACAACGACGAGCAGGACCGTCTTCCAACCTCCCGCAGCATCGACAAGTTCCTGAGCGGTCTCTTCGAGCGCCGAAGTATCAAACGTTTCCGGCCAAATCGCTCGTAGCGGCAGGTAGGCAACCGGAACAAGAATGACTTGAGCCGCCACGCCAACAGGAATCCCAATGAGATCACTCCAACGAAATTGGACTGGATACAGCTGCCGGAAGCCAATGTTCTGCAACTTGCTGGCCATCCACAGAGCGCCGAGAAGACATGTCCAGGACACAATCGCCATCACTGCCAATGTGACCGTTCCTGTGCCACCTTCGGTCGGAGCGATCGCGTAAATCAGTCCACCTAAGACAATTCCCCCAACAGACCAGCCGAGGGACCACAGAGCAAGCGCCTGCCCCAGCGGGACAGAGGCTGAAGGCTCAGACGGCGACACGCCAGCCGAGTTGCTGGATGCGTCGATCGACGACATCCCAACCTCGAGGAGCGGTCAACCGGCGAGCGTGATCTCGGCAAAGATCGTATGAATGCGGCTCACGTTCGGGGGTCAAACTGTCGATCCAGACCTGCGAATTCTGATATTCGTAGGTCAACGTTGCAACAGCGTGCTCCGAACAACCTGTTTTGGTGCAAAGGCGAAACACGTCACA
>JALRDI010000044.1 GCA_023257035.1 Ilumatobacteraceae bacterium
TCGTAAATCTGAGCATCTGACAAATCAATGACGACCCGTTTCGGCTCACCGGAATAGTCGAACTGATACACCAAGTCGTTGCTCGACGCGAAAAACAATACGCCTCGCACCGAATAGACCCGGGTGTCGTCATCTGGCCAATCAACTGCGATGACCTCGGTGAAGTGCGCAACACGACGGGCGAAGAACACCATCGATGCGACGACGCCAGCACCCACCCCCACCGCGAGATTGTGCGTACCGATAGTGGCAACCACGGTTACCACCATGATCGCTGTCGCACTCTTCGGCATAGTGCGCAATGTTGCCGGGTTCACGCTGTGCCAATCCATGGTGCCCACCGACACCATGATCATCACCGCTACCAAGGCGGCCATAGGAATTCGCGCAACAGCCCCGCCAAGCACCACCACGAGCACGAGCAGGAAAACACCCGATGCGAAGGTCGAGATACGAGTACGTGCCCGGGACGACTTCACATTGATCATTGTCTGGCCAATCATTGCGCACCCACCCATGCCGCCAAAGAAGCCAGTGACTACGTTCGCCACGCCTTGGCCCCACCCTTCACGTGTCTTGTCCGAATGAGTGTCGGTGATGTCATCGACCAATTTCGCCGTCATCAACGACTCAAGGAGGCCAACCACCGCCATCGCAAAGGCGTATGGAGCAATGACCCGCAGAGTCTCAACACTGAATGGCACGTCGGGAACGATCCATCGGGGAAGACTGCTCGGCAACTCCCCCTTGTCACCAACCGTTGGCACATCAACGCCCACCACCACAGTTACAACCGCAAGACCGACCACAACCACCAACGGAGCGGGGACTGACGTTGTAAAACGAGGCAACATCACAAGCACCAAGAGACCGACAGCAACCAATGGATACACCTGCAACGGAACACCGATCAGTTCGGGAACCTGCGCCCAAAAAATCAATATGGCAAGCGCGTTGACGAACCCGACCATGACGCTGCGCGGAATGAACCGCATGAGTCGTGCCACCCCGACCAGGCTTAATGCGATCTGCAACACGCCGGCCAGAATCACCGTGGCGAGCAAGTAGTCGACTCCATGCTCTGACACCACCGGGTAGACGACAAGCGCCACCGCACCGGTCGCAGCAGAGATCATTGCTCGACGGCCACCGACGATGGCGATAGTGACCGCCATCGTGAACGAGGCATAGAGGCCAACACGCGGGTCGACACCGGCCAGAATTGAGAAAGAAATCGCTTCGGGAATCAGCGCCAAGGCCACCGCAAGCCCAGCAAGAAGCTCTACACGCAGGCGGGTAGGAGATCGCAAAGTGGAGAGCACCGAGGCCTCGTCATGGCGAGCATCGCGAGCAGGAACTGTAAACATGACTTTGGCTGACTCCTGGGTCGTCGGGGCACTGTGACTCCGGTCGATCAGCGCAAAACATTTTCTACTGACGTGCAACGTCCGCCTATCAGCCCTTGCACGGTAACAAGATGCCCCCACGACAACGTGGTGGGTGACCGACGTCACCCTTCATCTCGTGCTCAGCCACGAGCAGAGGCTCGTCTCCAAGAGCGGCTCCAATTGATCACATCCAGACCTCTGTATGCAGCACAAGCAACGGAAGTTCAACGACCGCCATCGGCTTCTAGAAAGAACGAGACTGGCGCCTAGCGAACCGCGAACAGGTCGTACACCACCGACATCGCATTACGACCTGCCGATGCAATAAACACGGTGTTATTGATCCACTCAAGACCCGGCCCGCCACTTTCGAGGTTGACCTGCAATCTGAAGTAGTACTCGTCGCGACCAACATCTTCACCGGCCGCAACCCTGGCCAACACTTCAGGAGGACCATGCCGGTATCCACTTGTTGCGAGATAGATCAATGACCCTTCATCAGTTCGAGCCGAATAGCGAGTATCGATGAGTGCGGTTCCATCACCGGTCACCACCTGCCAGTCAGCACCACCATCGAGAATTTCAGCGTTGAGGAGCGGTCCTGAAATTGATCCGCCAACGATTGGGATGATCCGCCGTTGCCCGACAGGAATTTGGCCGAGTTCCATCGGTGCACCAAGTTCAACGTTGACGTGCGCAACAAACTCAAGTTGTGGAACATGTTGCGGCGATGTCATGAAGTGCGAGGAATTCAGATAGGACGGTGCGTCGGGAATGTCACCGGAATATTGCGTGGCCCACGAACCTGACCTCCGGCCCAAGTGACTGCATCGGCGTCAGCGATCTCGAACTCCGGAATCATCTTCAAAAACTCTTCGATCGCAACCTGCATTTCCATACGAGCAAGGTTTGAGCCAGCGCAACGATGAATACCTGAACCAAACGCGATGTGGCGATTGTGTTCCCGGTCGATGATCACCTCTTCAGGATTTTCGAACATCGCAGGGTCACGGTTTGCAGCCGGGAAGGTCAACATGACCCGCTCGCCCGCCTTCACCTCACGGTCACCGAGCATCGTGTCATGGTTCGCAACGCGAGCCATCGTCACCGGCGAGTACGCACGTAGAAACTCTTCGATCGCCGTCGGGATCAACTCGGGTTCATCGACGAGACGCTGACGATCCTCGGGATGTGTTGCAAGGTGATGCAGAGCAGACCCGATCGAGCTCCACGTTGTGTCGATTCCCGCAATGAGCATGAGCCCGACATTGCCTCGAATCACCGGCATCGGCACCGGTTTGCCATCAAGTTCTGCGTCAAGCAGGAATGAGATCAGGTCATCTCCGGGGTTCTCCTGGCGGTACTCAATCTGCTCAAGGAAGAACTTTCGAATAATCGAGGCGTAATGCTCACGAATCTCGTCGTCTTGCAGACCGAGTTCGAGTGCACCTTGCACCCATGTCGTGAACTCATCGGCCATCTCAGGTTCGATACCAAGAATCGCTGCGATGATTCGTGGCGGAATCTGCCGTGCGTACTGCTCAGCAATATCAGCCGAGCCATCCTCAATGAACTCGCGAATCAAACGGCGACACAACTCCTGGGTGTGTTCACGGTATTTCTCAACGGCCTTTGGCGAAAAGAACGGCAACATGAGGCGACGTTCAGGAGTGTGGTCAGGCTCATCGGTCGCAATGATCGAACGAATTCGATCACCGTTTGCGTCATACGACTGGGGAACCGGAGTCACCGTAATCGAGTACGACGACCAGGTCTCAGTGTCGGCCGCAATTGAGCGGACCCCCTCATAGGTGGTCGGCATAAAGGTGACTTGGCGACGTTCTGTGCGGGCAAATGGGCAACCCTGCTCACGCAAATCACCCCACACTGAATATGGGTCCTTGATGAACTCCGGATCAAATATCTCGAAGTCATTCGCCCAATCTGAAACTGGATCAACTGCGGTCATCATTCCCCCTAGATGACGATGAAGGCGGCGCTTATGCCTTGACGAATGGTAGCGCGCACAAATTCACGTGTACAGAGCCAAGCCGTCGCTAGAACTTTGAAGGATCAAACCCCATCGGGAGTTCAAGACGATGCTCGGCGAGCAACGCTGCGTCACTGAGTAAAACGGCAGTTGGCGCATCGGCAACAACCTGACCCCCGCTCACAATGACCGAGCGATCACACAATTGCAATGCGAGAGGAAGATCATGCGTGACGATGAGCTGCGTTTGAGGCAGGCTTGAGAGAAGGTCAATGAGTTCACGACGTCCTGCTGGGTCAAGCCCCGACGTCGGCTCATCAAGAACGAGCACGTCCGGATCCATCGACAGTACGGTTGCAATCGCGACTCGACGCTTCTCGCCACCACTCAGATGGTGCGGGTTCCGATCGGCATAGCCGCCAGCACCGACTCGCTCAAGCGTTCGCTCGACCAACTCACCAAGTTCGTCGCCTGCTATCCCCAAATTCGCTGGCCCAAAGGCAACATCTTCACGAACAGTCGACATAAAGAGTTGATCGTCAGCATCTTGGAAGACGGCACCGACCCGGCGCCGAACCTCTCGAAGGTGCTCCTCCACGACCGGTGTATCCCCGATGCAAACCTCACCTGATTGGGTCGAAAGTAGACCGTTCAGATGCATCACAAACGTGGTTTTTCCTGAGCCATTCGGCCCAAGAATCGCGACACGCTCGCCAGCCTCAATCTCGATGCTCAGACCATGTAACGCGTCGTGATGTTCGCCCGGATAGCGAAACCGGAGATCAGTGACCGAAAGAGACGCTGCAGACATCACATCACCGCCACAACGAGCACGACGACAAACACCAACGGATACAACATCACGCTCAACCACTCACGAAGCGATGCCTGACGATCAGTCACCACCGGCATCACCCCTGAATACCCGCGGGCAAGCATTGCTTGATGCACCCGTTCCCCCCGCTCATAGGACCGAACAAAAAGTGCGCCTGCCGATGACGCGATTGGTTTCACCTGCCAGAGCCAGCGGGGGTCATGACCGCGGGCAACCATCGATCGCCGCATACGCCCAAGTTGTTCAACTAACACATCGATGTAGCGAAGCATGAAGGCGATGATGGCGACCAATAGTCGTGGCACCCGCAATCGTGTCAATCCATGAAGCAGTTCCGGAACACGAGTCGTTGCGGACAGTGCAATGCTCAACGTTGCCCCCAATCCAGCCTTCACCAAAATATTCCACGTCGCCCATAACCCATCGACAGAGAGCGACACCCCGACAACCTGAACTGATTCGCCTCCGCCCAGAAACGGAACAATCACGGCAAACAGCACGAACGGGATGATGACAGCAAGACGCTTCACGTAGGTCGCCAGACCGATACCTGTCATCGCAATCACTGACCACGCACCAACTGCGTACAACACAAACGCAACGACCTCCTGTCGAGGAGTCACCGCCATCACGACGACCGCGGCAACAACCGCAACCAATTTCGTTTCGGACGGCAAACGATGAATTCGAGAATCACCCGGAATGAAGATTCGGGAGACCGTTGAGCCGTGAGCCCCTGACATGTGAGAGAGACCTACGCCATTTGCCGACGGCGAACCGAGCGAGAGGCACTCAGCACCCCTCCGCCGACCAGAAGAGTTACTGCGATGCCGGCGATACCGGCAACGGCGAGACTCAATGACTCATTCGATACACCAGCGGTTGCGTAATCAGAGAACACACTCGACCCGAAAATGTGGTCTGATGCCGACTCCGCAAATCCGTTGTCGATTGCGACGCGTTCAAGACCATCCGGACTCGACGCAGCAAATTGACTGATCACGACACCAACAACGACAGCCGCAAACACGCTCCCGATGAGGAAGGGACGCATGCCAACTCGAGACTTGGCAGCCAATTCGTCGTGCGTGAGATGTTGTGCACCAATCACAAGATCAGGTCGCGAAGCCATCACTGCCGACAGCACGAGGCCCGTTAACACCGCCTCACCAATGCCGATGAGCACGTGAACGCCAACCATTGCACCGAACACAGTGTCGAATGCGACTGGGGCCGAGGCACCGAAGAGCCATTCGATTGAGAACGCTGCGGCAGAGAGCACGACTGAGATACCAGCCGCCACCGCACCCGCACCAACAACACCGCCTGATGTACGAGGCATGACCTTGCGCATAAGAAGGAAGGCCGCCCAACCGCCAAAGGCAGTCACGATCGCCATATTAAGGGTGTTGTATCCGAGCGCAGTGAGCCCGCCGTCAGCGAAGAGCAGTGCTTGGACGATGACGACAACTGACACCACGAGCATCCCGACCCATGGGCCAAGAAGCACCGCAGCAAGCGCCCCACCAAGTAGGTGGCCCGTCGTCCCGGCAGCAACCGGGAAGTTCACCATTTGTGCTGCAAAGATGAATGCAGCAGCTACTCCCGCAAGAGGAACCTGCCGATCACCGAGTTCTCGACCTGCATGACGAAGCCCCAGCGCCAAGACTCCAATCGAGAGAATGGCGGTTACCAACGCCACTGATGGCTGAAGGAAGCCGTCAGGAGCGTGCATTGCGAAAAGCGAAGTCACGCAGATGACCGTAGCGATCAGAAACAGTTACTGCAAGTCGTTCGCAATAAATCATGCTCGTCACATGGTGCGTAGACCTGCGATCGGGGGACGGCAGACAGGCCAACAAACGAAATAATCTCACGCTGAGAGCGCCAATGCTGCTATCAGCTGGCATAGGGTTCGGATATGAGCATCGATGAGGTTTTGCGAGCACGGGACTTCCGTGTCACTCGAGCTCGTCAACTCGTATGGGAAGTGCTCTCATCTTCCGAGTCTCACCTCAGCGCAACAGATATTCACGAACGGGTGCATGCGATTGACGACTCCATCAACGCGTCATCGGTGTACCGAGCGCTCGCATTGTTCTCTGACCTCGACCTCGTTCGAGAGTCACACCTCGGAGAACTCAGTACCTGGGAACCAGCCCACGAAGACGAGGTCATCCACCTTGTGTGCGAACGCTGCCAGTCGACGACTCACTTCAATACGTCAACTGTTGATCGACTGCGAGCGCAAGTTGAAGAAGTCGCAGAGTTCAGCCCGACGTCAATCGACGTGCAGATCACCGGCCTTTGCGCAACCTGTTGCTCGAGCACCTAAAGTCAACAGCGTCTCGCATTTGCGTTTAGGAGAATCTCATGGGGCACGAAGTACTCATCGTTGGTGGCGGTATCGCCGGACTCGCAACCGCTCTCAGCCTTCACGCCGAAGGTGTTGATGTTGTTGTTCGAGAGTCAGTTCCAGAGGTTCAGCCGCTCGGCGTTGGAATCAACCTCCTCCCCCACGCGATTCGTGAACTTGATGCGCTAGGACTTCTCGAACAGCTCGAGAGTGTTGGTGTAGCTCCCACCAACCTTGCGTACTTCTCAGCAAAAGGACAGATGATCTGGGAAGAAGCGAGAGGTCGAGCAGCGGGCTACAACTGGCCACAATTATCTCTGCACCGAGGAATCCTTCAAGTCGTCCTTCATGAAACAGCGGTTGCACGACTTGGCTCCGATCGTGTTCTCACCGGCCGCCATCTGATCTCGCTCGACCAACACGACGAAGGTGTGACAGCAACATTCGAGTGTAGAGATGAGAGCGGCGGGGAAGAATCAGTCGACGCATCAATCGTCGTGGCTGCTGACGGAATTCACTCCACCGTTCGACAACAGCGTTTTCCCAACGAGGGAATGCCGCTGTGGAATGGCGCTCTGCTCTGGCGCGGCGCCGTCGAATACGACCCGATCTTGGATGGCCGCACGATGGTGTGGGCAGGTCACCCTGACCAAAAATTTGTTGCCTACCCGATTCGCGATCTCGACAACGGGAAACAGCTCGTCAACTTCATTGCCGAGTACCGAACCGATGATCGCGAGTTACTTGAACGAGAAGATTGGAACCGGGCCGGCAACCTCGATGACTTCGCCCCACGATTCGATGACTGGGTATTTAACTGGCTCGATATCCCCTCGTTGCTTCGTGCCGCGCCAGGAACATTCCTGTTCCCAATGGTTGATCGCGACCCGCTCGATCGATGGACTGAGGGTCGAGTCACCCTTATCGGCGACGCTGCGCACCCGATGTACCCGATTGGGTCAAATGGGGCGTCCCAAGGAATTCTCGACGCACGTGTGCTCGCAGGCTGCATCAGGACACATCGCAATGACCTCGCTCGAGCCCTCGACATCTACGAGGCGAACCGCCGGCCGCCGACTTCAGCGATCGTGCTCGCCAACCGCGGGCTCGGCCCTGAAATGCCGATGCGACTCGTTCAAGAACGAGCACCCGAGGGCTTTGACAACATCAATGACGTCATCACCCCGGAAGAGATTCTCGACGTCACTGACGGCTATCGCCGCACCGCAGGCTTCGCACTTGAAGCACTCGCGAGTGGCAAATCGCTCATTGATGGCGATTACGCCGAGCTGCCGGCCTAACCGCGCCGAACTACCCGCCGGTCGCTCCAAACGCCTCCCACTCGTCTTCCGTCCATGGAGCGCGCAGTTGAGTGGTCACAAAGTCTGAGGTCCATCGCACCATGTCGATCCACGGCAGATCCGCGCTCATCACTTCAGTGAATGCCATGCCATGCAGAATGAGCGCAACATCCTCCATCGACAACTCAATCGACCGCTCGTCCCCTTCGCCGCGGGAAAGTTCTTCGACACTCCACACGTCTCGCAGTCGTTGCTCGAGTTCAACTACCCGCTCGACGTCGAAGCCCCATCCAAAGGCGCCCACGTGGGCGTTCGATGAACCGCCCATAAAGGAGTCGAGCACGATTCCAAGAATCTGATCGATTGAAGAAGCCGCCTCGGCGGGAAGCATGACATCACGAGGCTCTGTCATGAGCCCAGCTCAAAATCGGTCGGGGCAAGAACTGACTCGCCGGCTTCAATCGCGGTCCAAATTCGCTCGGCGACTGCCGCAGGGGTGAGACCTTCGCCAAGTTTTGGAGCAGCGCCGAATTGAGGCCGATCCGACAGCCCGGTTTTGGTATGCGGCGGGCGAATGTCAATGCACCGAACGCCCTGGCGTCGCCAGTCGCGGGCCATCACGCCCACCGCAGCCGACAGCCCTGCCTTTGCGGCCGTGTACACACCGGTGCCCAACATCGTTGAGTCAACGACTGCGCCGGTAATTACTGCAATGACACCACCGTCCGACATCATGGGAGCGACGAGGCCGCAGACTGCAAGAGGTCCGACGAGGTCAACATCAATCATTGACTGCAGCGAATCTGAGCGCACGCGATCAACCGGCCCAAAGCCGACAACCCCGCTCGCAATGATGACGACATCAAGTCG
>JALRDI010000235.1 GCA_023257035.1 Ilumatobacteraceae bacterium
CCCATTTTTGGGTCATGCCGACTTTCTCGCCGACGATCGCTGTTTGTGCCATAACGGCTTCCTTTGGTTGATCGAGCCCTTGCGGGCTATCCACTCGTTTACGTTCCGGTTGCGTTCACGTGGGCCTCCCGGAGTGGCTTCACGCAAGTGCTCCGCTAACCGAAGTTGCGGAGCACAGGTTTAGAGGTCGCCGTGAGGTCCCCGTTTCCGGGCTCACACGGACATCATTTGTCGTTTGCACCCGACTTTCGTCAGGCACAAGTTCGAAACGCTATCGGCTATCGAGCAGGTTCCAACCTTTGCGTGTTGGCTCCAACCGTTACGAAACGGGCCGAGATCCGAGTTCTGCGACGAAATCGAGACGCTCGTCTCCTCTTTGAACCGTGATTGTTGTTGAATCGCCCGGTTCAAGATCACGAATCGCTGCAATCAGGCCAGCTGCACCCTCAACGGTCGCCCCATCTACGGCGACCACCACGTCACCAGCTTTGAGGCCAGCGGCCTCTGCTGGTGTGCCAACATTCACATCTCGAATAACCGCCCCAACGCCACCATCGGTGCGTTCATCGAGGGCAACACCGAGAAAACCCTCTTCTCGTTGCTCTCCGCGGGATTGCTTGCGCAGCTGTTCGAATATTGGCAGCGCCTCGTCAACCGAGATGGAGAAGCCGATATTTGAAGCCGCCATCGTGGTTGACCCTCTGGCCACTGCCGTGTTGATACCAACCACTTCTCCCGCTGCGTTCACCAGCGGACCACCAGAATTTCCCGATGAAATCGCTGCATCGGTCTGCAACAACCCGTCGAGCGCTCCCATATCAGTCACCAATGTTCGATTAAGAGCTGACACGATGCCAAGGGTTACGGTCGGTGCGCCGTCAAGATCGAGAGCGAAACCAATTGCGACGACCTCGTCGCCAAGCCGCACTGAGCCTGGGCGAGCAAACGTCGCCGCAGGGAAGCCGTCTCCCTGAATGTCGAGAAGCGCAAGGTCATTCCCGACATCGATTGCGAGAAGTGTTGCTTCACGTGGCTCCGTTTCACCTGCAAGCCTCACGCGCAGCGCAGATGCGCCTTCAACAACGTGAGCATTCGTCACAATCTCGCCGTCGGACGTCGCAATAATTCCGGTGCCAACTGAACCGCTCTGACCGAAACCTGTTTGAAGTTCAGCCATCACGGTGACGGTGCTCGGGCCAACTTGTGCAGCAACAGCCGCAACATCGATTCGATCAAATGGTCCTGAGCGTTCAGGCCCAATATTGAACGCAAATTCAGAGTCAGATGGTTTCGTTGATGCAGCAGCTGGAACTGTCGCATCAGATGCTGAGCCCGCTAATTCCTCTTGCAAGGTTTCGGGTGACTCCGTCGACCCGGTCTCAGACGCCGTATCCGTACTCCCGCCGATTGATCGATCGATGACCGCTCCCCCGGCAAATGTCAATGCGATGAGTAACAAAATCACCACGGCTACGGACGGCCGACGGCGCCGACGAATCGCGCCCTCGACAACCGGTTCGTCGTCGTGAGACGGTGCCATTGGGGGAGGTAACTCTGCCATGAACTCTGGTTTAGCAAGCAAAATGGCCCGCTGCTAGTCGCAGCGGGCCATTCTCACTTAGTTCTCACCAAGACTGAATCAGCCCTTGGCCTCGCTGAATGCGTCTGAGAAGTTGGTCTCAAAGTCACCGGTATTCGTAATGAATTCGAGCTTCGAGCGGTCTGCCGGGTACACAATCTCGTTTTCGAGCACCTCAGCATCGATGAATGGCTCCGAAGCAGCATTTGGGCTGCCATAGAGGTTCCAGTTCGTCAATGCCGCGCCATTCTCAGCATCGAGAATGAAGTTGATGAAGGTGTGCGCCGTGCACGGGTGCGGTGCGTCAAATGGAAGCGCCATGTTGTCGGTCCAGATGGTGCCACCTTCGTCTGGGACGAAATAGGTGTAGTCATCTGGATTCTCGGCCTCATCGATGCCGTACAGCATGTTGCCCGAGAAGCCATGAGCGATCTGTGTCTGACCAGAGACGAGTAGTTCGTCGTACTGGTCGGAATCGAATGCAGCGATTCGAGCAACAGCATCAGCGACGAGTGCCTTTGCTTCATCGAGTTCTTCGATGCTCGTCGTGTTCAGTGAGTATCCGAGATACTTCAAGGCTGCACCGATCGTCTCACGTGGATCGTTGAGCAATGTGATGTTGCCACCGAAGTTTGCGGAGAGCTCTGGGTCAAACACGAGTCCCCAAGTACGAGGAGTGTCTTCTCCAAGCACGGTCAGGTCGACCCCAAGGCCCGTCGTTCCCCACTGGTATGCCGCTGTGTAGGCACCCGTCGGGTCATACGGTGCCGGGTAGAACACTGGATCGAGGTTCGCCATGTTTGGAATTGCATCGAGCTGGAGAGCCTGCAAGGAACCCTCTTCGATCATGATCGAAACCATGTAGTCAGAGGGAACGATGACGTCGTAGCCAGAGTTACCTGCCGCAACAATCGGCTGCATTGCTTCATTCGAGTCGTAGTTGTCCTCGATCACCGCAACCCCATACTGCTCTTCGAAGGCAGTCTTCAGATCAGGATCGATGTACTCAGACCAGTTATACAAATACAGGTCGCCATCGACTTGATCGACGGCACAGTCCGCGCCAGTCGCTTCCGATGTTGACTCCTCAGCTGCAGGCTCATCTGCTGCAGCATCATCCGACGATGAGTCTCCACCACAAGAAGCGAGCAATATCGCTCCCGTGACGGCTACACCCGCCAATCGAAATTTCATTGATTTCATGATGTTCCCCCTGGTGTTCGGAGTTGTTGGCGCCCACGAGAGGCGTTTGCTCGCTGCAGGCCTACCGATCCTGCCACGAGAATGAGCGACGCTACCAGCATGATGACTGATACTGCGTTGATCGTTGGTGTCACGCCTTTTCTGATCAGCGAGAAGACGTAGACCGGAAGAGTAGTTGATCCAGGACCGGCTACGAACTGGGTAACGACAACGTCGTCGAGAGACAGTGTGATCGCAAGTAACGCACCGCCGAGCACACCTGGTGCAATCAATGGAAGCGTCACAAATCTGAACGCCTGCCATCGCGTTGCATACAGATCTGACGCCGCTTGTTCGAGGGTCGCATCCATGCCTGCGATTCGAGCACGAACGACCACTGAGACAAATGCAATGTTAAATGCCACGTGGCTGACAACGATTGTGGCGAAGCCTTTCGAGAGCCCGATGCCGAACACGCTGTCAAGAAGATCAAAGGCCTGCGAAAAGAACATCAACATCATCACTGCCATCGTCACATCGGGAATGATGATCGGAAGATAGAGCAGCGCATCGAATACCTTGCGGCCTCTGAACTTGAATCGCTCGAGGGCGAGGGCCGACATTGTGCCAAGAACCGTGGCGAGCAGTGTTGAGACCAGCGCCACCTTGACTGATACCGAAATTGTTCGTTGTAAGCGACTGTCATCGAACAACGTCGCGTACCACTCAGAGGTAAACCCTCCCCACTGACCAGGAATCCGACTTGCCGAGAACGAAAAGACGACGAGCAAGATAATTGGCGCGTACAGAAAGATCAGAACAACCGCACCATTGGTCCGAAGGGCCCAAGCAGGCAATCGTCGAGTGATCGTCTCGCTCATAGGTTTTTCCCGCCAGATCGGAAATAGACGATGGTCGAAACCAGCATCACCGCCATGAGCACGAAGGAAAGTGATGCTCCAACCGGCCAGTTTCGAGCGGTAAGGAACTGCGTGACGATGTACGACCCCAAGAGGGTCTCCTTGCCACCCCCAAGTAGTTCAGGTGTCACGTAGGCCCCCATTGATGGGACGAACACAAGAATTGACCCTGCGATGACGCCGGGCATCGTCAGCGGAAGCACAATGCGTCGAAATGTTTGCGAGCCTGACCCGTACAGATCTCTGCCCGCTTCAATAAGGCGACGGTCGAGTCGATCGATTGATGCGTACAGCGGCAGGATCATGAACGGCAGGTAGGCATACACCAAGCCGATGACAACAGCTGTCTTTGTAAACAAGATGTTGGTTTCGCCGAGCCCGATCGCCTCGGTGAATGACGAGATCGGACCACCGTTCGATAACAGAATTCGCCAGGCGTAGTTGCGGACAAGGAAGTTTGTCCAGAACGGAATCATGACAGCGATGAGCAGCAGGTTGCGAATAGTCGGTCGTTGATGGGCGCAGAACCAGGCGAACGGATACGCGACGACGAGACAGATGACAGTCGTGACGAGAGCAAGGATGACCGACCGCACCACAACGTTGCGCACGATTGGTTCACCAAGCTTGCGATAAGCGTCAAGGTTCCAGTCTGAAAGGGCTGTTGATCCTGTACTGGTACGGGTCGCAAAGCTGTACACGAGCACGATGATGAGGGGAACCGCAAAGAACAACACCATGTAGGCAAACGACGGGAGTGCAAGTAGGAAGCCTCGGCGGCGCTCGCTGCGTTCGCGTTTGGCTTCCGCAATACCGACGCTCACGGCTTTACGACCGCCACTGCATCGTCACGCCACCACACGTCAACCTGCTCGCCAACTGCGTGTCGAGCAACATCAGGACGATGATCTGTCTCAACCTCAATCGTCATCCAGTCGAGAGCGACTCGGTAGACAACGCTGTTGCCAAGGAACGTCTCGGTGTCGACAACACCGGAGAGTTTCGCAACTCCCGACGGCGCAGCATCTAACTGGCAGATCATGACTCGCTCGGGTCGAAGACTGACCTGAACATCGTCACCAACGGCGACGGTTGCCACGACCGGAACGTTGATCCGTTGACCGTTCGACAAACAAACAACATCTGATGACTCAAGAACTCCCTTGAGAAAGTTCGACCGACCAATGAAATCGGCCACAAACCGATCGACTGGAGCGTCATACATTTCCTCAGGAGTCCCGACTTGGAGCAGTCGGCCATCATTCATCACGCCGATTCGATCGGAGAGCGCCAGTGCCTCTTCTTGGTCGTGAGTGACGAACACGAACGTGATGCCCACCTCACGCTGCAGTTGTTTCAACTCAAACTGCATCTCTTGGCGGAGTTTGAGATCGAGCGCCGCCAGGGGCTCGTCGAGCAGCAACACCTTCGGACGATTCACCAACGCTCTTGCAAGGGCCACACGCTGCTGTTGGCCACCCGAGAGTTGGTTTGGGCGACGTCCTTCCATTCCTGTCATTCGGACAAGTGAGATCGCCTCTTGAACCCGTGTCGAAATTTCCGACTTTGGGACCTTGCGCATCCGCAGTCCGAACGCCACATTGTCTGCAACGCTCATGTGCGGGAAGAGCGCGTAGTTTTGGAAGACCGTGTTCACGGGCCGCTTATTGGGCGGCAGCGATCCAACTTCTTCCCCAAAAATTTGGAGACTCCCTGCAGAAGGAAGTTCGAGCCCTGCGATCATTCGCAGAGTCGTCGTCTTGCCACAGCCCGATGGGCCGAGCAACGCGAAGAACTCGCCGTCTGCAATATCTAAGTCGACATTGTCAACAGCGGTGACATCATCAAAGAGTTTTGAGATCCCGCGCAGCGATACCGCAGCGCTCATCTGTTGTTGGAGACCAAGGGGCTCATTCACTGGAGGCGAAGAGTAACGCCTCCAGCGAAGAAATCAAGAGCGATCAGGAATTTTGAATTTTGATCTCGATGTCAACACCCGCAGGGAGCTCGATGCGCTGAAGCGAATCGATCGTCTTTGCGTTGGGGTTGACGATATCGATGAGCCGTTTGTGGATACGCATCTCAAAGTGCTCACGAGAGTCTTTGTCAACGTGTGGTCCACGGATAACGGTGTAACGGTGCTTGTCGGTTGGCAACGGAATTGGGCCGCGGACGTTTGCGTCGGTGCGGTTTACCGTTTCGACAATCTTCTTGGTCGACTGGTCGATGATCTCGTGATCAAAGGCTTTCAGTCGGATTCGAATGTTTTGAGCCATGTCAATCTGCTTTCGTTCGTTGGGTGAGGGGCGTCACTTGATGATTTTGGTGACGCGGCCCGCACCAACGGTCCGACCACCCTCACGAATCGCGAAACGCAAACCCTCATCCATCGCGATTGGCTTACCCAACTCAACAGTCATCGTCACATTGTCACCAGGCATCACCATCTCAGTACCC
>JALRDI010000311.1 GCA_023257035.1 Ilumatobacteraceae bacterium
GGAACAGCGGTTACACGCGCTTCAACACGCCGAATAGTGACATCACCAACTCGCCATTCAAGGTGACGACTTCCCTCCATCCATCTCACCCTACGACTGCAAGCCCTCGCTATACGAGCCGCCAGTTCACCGCTTTTGCGGCGACCAAAGACGTGGGCTGACCCTCAAAAGTGCGCCCGACGTAGACTTCCATCACGTAGTTTCGTGAGGGGCGCACCAGAGTGTTGTCGCTCACTCTTGTTGAGGACGCGCTGAACCAATGACAACACCTTCGGGAAATATCACCATCGACGATTGCATGCGGTTACTCGACGCGTCACCGTCCCCGTTTCATGCGGTCGAAGAGTGCGCCCAACGGCTGAGTTCAGCAGGTGCAACAGAGGTACTACTCGCCGACGAGTGGAACTCCGCTGACATTGATGGCTTTCGATACGTGCGAAGAGATGGCGCACTCATTGCGTGGAAATCCCCTTCCACGTCAGAAGCAGCTCCGCCAATGCTTCTCGTTGGGGCGCACACAGATTCGCCTTGCTTCAAACTGAAACCCAACCCTGAAACTCGCCAACATGGCTGGCACCAACTCGCAGTCGAGGTGTACGGCGGAATTCTCAACAATTCTTGGCTCGATCGCGACTTGGGCTTGGCGGGAAGAGTCGTAAGCAGTTCCGGTGAAACCGCACTCGTCCGCTCTGATGCGATCGCCCGCATTCCACAATTAGCGATCCACCTCGACCGAGGCGTTAACGACGGGCTGCGTCTCGACCCGCAGACACATCTGATGCCGATCTGGTCGATTGGCGAGGCAACCGACTCAGTTACTACTCACCTGCAGGAGCTCTCGGGACTCGACTCAGTGGCGTGGTGGGACATCTCTCTCTTCGACACTCAATCCGCATCTCGACTGGGAGCCAACGGGGAACTTTTGGCTTCTGGTCGCCTCGACAATCTTCTCTCGTGCTGGGCTGCCGTCACCGCACTATGTGAGACCTCACCGACGGAACACCTACAGATCGTCGTCTTAAACGACCACGAGGAAGTTGGCTCAGCAAGCACTACGGGGGCCGCCGGTCCAACCCTTGAGCAAGTACTCACACGAATCGTTGCTGCACGAGGAGGCACAACCGCTGATCTCGCTAGGGCGCTCAGTCGCTCAATGTGCATCTCGGCGGACAATGCCCACGCGTTGCATCCCAACTACCCAGAACGGCACGATCACGGGCACGCCCCGATCGTAAATAAGGGCCCCGCCATCAAACTGAACGTCAATCAGCGGTACGCGACCTCATCAACATCCGCGCAGCGATACGCATCGATCTGCGAATCAGCGGGACTCCCAATTCAGGTCTTCTCATCGCGAAACAACATGCCATGTGGTTCAACCATCGGGCCAATCACCGCCACACGACTCGGCATTGACACGATCGACGTCGGAGTGCCGCAACTCTCGATGCACTCAGCTCGCGAACTCTGCGGCGTTGAAGACCCAGTGACACTCGCTCAGTCGTTCGTTGCGTTCTGGTCCTGACCTGCCGAAGGCGGATACGACCAACCAACCCCGACCATCGACATGTCAAAGAGCCGCTGCAGTTCAGCATGCAATGTGGCGCTCTGCTCAGCAATCGCGCTTCTCGGAACACGGTTGCTTTCCCCTGCCGGCACATTTGGCTGAATTGGTTCACCGATGACCACCCGAACCTTGCGCGGATATATCCATTTTGCAGATTTCGGCATGACTTTCTCTGAGCCGCCGATGCCTACTGGAATGATCGGAACCCCGGCCTTCAATGCGATGTAGACCGCTCCATCAAACATCGGCTGCACAACCGGACCCGATTTTCGCTCGCCCTCCGGGAACAACACCAGCGGTTCGCCGGCCTCAAGGACGGAAACCGCGCGTTTCATCGCCTCTCGATCAGCTGTACCTCTTGTCACCGGAATTGCGCCCAATGACGACAACACCCAACCAAACCATTTCGATGCCCACATCGAGTCTTTTCCGAGAAATCTCAGGCGCCGAGTAGTGACACAACCGGCAATCGGCGTATCGATATATGACCTGTGCACGGGTGCCAGCACATACGGCCCAGAGGATGGCAGGTTCTCACGGCCCACAATCGACATCCGTGTGTAGACACGGGTCCCGCCCGAGACGATCAACCGACCGACTCGATAAAACACCTTCGACGCCAGCGTTTGACCAACGACGAAGGTCTGATGCCGAGTCATGTTCCTAGCCTTGCACCCTCTCGAGAATGTCTGCAACGACATCGTCGATTGACATCTCGCTCGTATCGATCACCACTGCTTCAGAGGAGATGCTGAGAGGCGAAGCAGCACGGGTCTCGTCCCGACGGTCACGCTCAGCAATCGCGGCTTCAACAGCGTCCACGTCACCACCCGACTCTGCGACACGACGTTCCGCTCGTACTCGAGGCGATGCAGTAACGAAGAGTTTGAGATCAGCATCCGGCAGCACAACGGTTGTGATGTCGCGACCCTCCACAACTCCGGCACCGCGTTCAAGAATCCAAGCCCGCTGGAGTTCGACTAAGAATTGACGCACCTCTGGGGTAGCAGCCACCGCACTCACCGCAGAGGTGACCTCAGGACCACGAATCGCCGATGTTGCATCAACCCCATCGACAACGACACGGTCAACACTGATCTCCAGTACAAGTTGACGGCACACACCGATTACCGACTCAGCATCTGAGGGGTCGATCTCTCGCGACAGCACACCAAAGGTCACCGCTCGATACATCGCTCCGGTGTCGAGGTATTCAATTCCTAACTCGGATGCAACTCGCCGAGCGACAGTGCTCTTACCAGCGCCAGCGGGACCATCGATTGCAATGATCACCAGACTGCTCACCAACTCGTTCCGAGCGGTCGACCCTCTTCGTAACCTGCATGGCTTTGCACCCCAACAACGGCACGCTCGTGGAATTCAGGAATCGTCGATGCACCCGCATATGTGCACGAAGACCGCACACCAGCAACAATTTGATCGATGATGTCTTCAACTCCAGGGCGATGTGTATCGAGGTACATCCTCGATGTGCTGATGCCTTCTTCGAACAATTCTTTGCGCGCGCGCTCGAGTTCATCGTCATCACGACTGCGGTTCTTGACAGCCCGATGTGATGCCATACCGAAACTCTCTTTGTACAAACGCCCATCGGTATCGCGTTGAACATCGGCTGCCGACTCATATGTGCCAGCGAACCATGATCCGAACATCACGTTCGCAGCACCACCGGCAAGCGCAAGCGCAACATCTCGAGGGAACCGAACTCCGCCGTCAGCCCAGATGGTTCCGCCAAGTCGTGTCGCCTCCTCAGCACATTCCATGACCGCGGAGAACTGCGGACGTCCAACGCCAGTCATCATTCGTGTCGTACACATCGCACCGGGACCGACGCCTACCTTCACGATGTCAGCTCCCGCCTCAATGAGATGACGGGTTCCCTCAGCGGTCACCACGTTGCCGGCAACAATCTTCATCCCGGGGACTGCAGCCCGAACTTGCTTCACGACGTCAATCATCTTCGACTGATGGCCGTGTGCTGTGTCAACTACGAGC
Source organism: Ilumatobacteraceae bacterium (assembly GCA_023257035.1). GTDB lineage: Bacteria > Actinomycetota > Acidimicrobiia > Acidimicrobiales > Ilumatobacteraceae > Casp-actino5. The sequence continues at coordinate 3,584 of JALRDI010000311.1, forward strand.
ACATCGACTCCCATTGCGGCAAGCGCTTTCGCTCGGCCAGCTGGATCTGCGTTGATGCCGACCGCAACCGAGATCAGCAGACGACCATCAGCATCGACCGCCGGGTTGTAAATCGTCGACCGAAGTGCTCCCTTGCGAGTCATCACACCCTTGAGACGGCCGTCATCACCAACGACAGGAGCCACCGAAAGTCGCTGCCCACTCAAGATGTCAAACGCAGACGGGGCGTCGATGGTCTCAGGAAGAGTGACCAGCTCTCGAGACATCACATGGCGAACCTGAGTGAAACGGTCGAAGCCCGCAGCATCTTCCTCAGTGAAGATCCCGACCGGACAGCCACTGTCATCAACAACAACGATTGCGTCGTGCGCACGCTTATGAATGAGCTGCAGCGCATCACCAGTTGTGTTACCCGGTGTAAGAGTTATTGGAGTCTCAAACAGCGGATGCCGAGCTTTCACCCACTTCACAACGTCACCAATCACATCGGTTGGGATGTCTTGTGGCAATACGGTAATTCCACCCCGTCGAGCAACAACCTCCGCCATTCGGCGCCCTGCGACTGCGGTCATATTCGACACGACGATTGGAATTGTCGTGCCGATCGCATCTGGGGTCGTCAAGTCAACGCCAAAGCGAGATCCGACCTCGGAGAGGCTCGGAACCATGAACACATCGTTATAGGTCAGATCGTGGGCGTTATTCGGGTGCAACATTCGCATTCGGGGTCCTCCTCGGACGGCGCAACAATGCTAACCCTCCGCGAGATGACCCCAACGTGACACCGTGCATTTCCTTCGCGTAAATCCGTCTAGTGTCATCATCCATGGCTGACACCTCCGACAACACTCCGGTTATGTGCGTACACGGCTGGGGAGGGTCGTTTGCAAACACCTGGGAACGAAACGGGTTCACCGCACTGCTCGCTGACGCTGGCCGCCCAGTAATCGGCGTTGACCTGCTCGGACATGGGACCGCACCCAAACCTCATGAACCCGAGGCATACGCCGATCTCACGACAAGAGTCGTAGAAGCCCTACCAGAGGACGGAGCGCCTATCGATGCGGTTGGGTTCTCAATGGGGGCACTCACGCTGTTACGGACCGCCACAGAGCACCCAGGCGCATTTCGCCGACTTGTTCTTGCTGGCATTGGAAAGAACGTCTTTGAGCGTGACGAAGAGCGCTCAGCAAAAATCGTCGCCGCTGTAGATGGCGATGGCGATCCTGAAGACAATGTTTCTCGACTCTTCGCTCAATATGCCGGCCAGCCAGGGAATGATGCTGCAGCACTTTCGGCCGTGCTGAAGCAGCCACAACGAATCCGACTGACGACAGACGTGCTCGCGACCGTTACATGTGAGACGTTGGTGATTGTTGGCGACAAAGATTTTGTGTTCCCCGCAGACCAACTCGTAGATGCCCTTCCGAACGCAACTGGCCGAGTCCTCAAAAACGTTGACCACTTCGCCACCCCAGAATCGTTCGACTTTGTCGATGGAGTGCTCGAGTTTCTTGATGCCATTCCAACGTGAGCGATAGAACAATCGCAATGACTTGTGAGGTAGCTCGGGCGGTCGAGGCGCTGCGGGGCGGTGGCCTTGTCGCAATTCCGACCGAGACCGTGTACGGGCTTGCTGCCGATGTGTCACAGACATCGGCGGTTGAACGCATCTTCTCCACAAAAAATCGGCCAGTCGGTCACCCACTCATCATTCATGTTGCAGACCTCGCAATCGCCGAAACATGGGCCGACCTCAGTTCTCCTGTCGCTCAACAACTTGCTACGGCATGCTGGCCGGGACCGCTCACACTTCTCGCCCCTCGTCATGAAAAGGTGCCCGACATCGTCACAGGTGGCCGATTAACAGTTGGTATCCGGGTTCCAGCACACCCGCTCACCCGCGCGCTTCTCGAAGCACACGGTGGGGCCATCGCTGCACCATCAGCCAACAGATTTGGCAAGGTCAGCCCGACCACCGCGCAACATGTCGTTGACGACATCGGCGATGTGCTCAACCCCGATCGCGACCTCATTCTTGACGGCGGCCCCTGCGGGGTCGGAGTGGAGAGCACGATCGTGGATATCACAACGACTCCACCACAACTTTTGCGACCAGGCGGCATTCCTGCCGAAGACATCATCACCCTTGTCGGGGACATCGACGGAGCTGTCGGCCCATCTCGCGCTGCCGGAATGATGGCATCGCATTATGCGCCGCGCACCAAGGTGCTGTTGATCGAAAAGGGTGCGCCGCTACCTGACGGCGACGCTCACGATATGTACGTCATTGATCGAACAAACGATCTTGCAGACGCCGCTCGCAATCTGTACTCAGACCTACGGATTGCCGATGCCGCCAATGTCAGCCTCATCGTTGCGGTCATGCCGCCGGCGGTCGGCCTCGGTCACGCACTCAGGGACCGCCTTACCAAGGCCGCGGCTGATCAGAGTCGAGATTCTGCCAATCCAATTGGTTGAGTTGGTCGATCCACAGGTCTCGAATCAGTTCAACATCAGCTGCCATTGGGCTATCACGCATGACTGACACCGTTACCGTCGTCGCCCCGGCATCGGGCACAAGTTCAAGTCGGCACCATGCCGCGTCGGGCACCTCCAAACGAACCTCCAGCAAGTAGGGAGGGTCCTCATCGACAAGTTCACCGATCCATGTTGTGACGATTCGGAGAGCTTCCCATGCCTCAACAGGTAGGACATCTATGGTGAACGACGGATGATCTCGCTGCACAGAATGTCGCGTTGGCATTCGTTCATCCGCCAAAGGTCGTTCATTCGAGGCACTTGTGTGTGTGCCACTCTCAATGTGAGCGAGCGCAACATCAACCGCATGATTGACATCGGCCATCAACGAAGGATCGCCGCCTTCACGATCTGGGTGCAACTCACGGGCAAGACGCCTCCGAGCTGCGATGACATCATCTTTGGAGGCTGAGGCTGGTGCAAGCCCAAGTCTCGAGAACGCAGACTCGACCACCCGGTTTCGTGCCACGACTATCCAGCCCCGAGTAACGCTGGACGCGTGGTATCGAGCAACAACTGTGTCGTCGCCACATACAACAACGATGCACCAGCAACGTGGGCAAGTACGAGTAGCTCAGGCACGCCAGTGAAGTACTGCACGTATCCGATCACTGCTTGCATCACCGCAACCGTCAACCACTTCGAGAGTCCTGTCTGCAGAAACTCCCTGTCGACCTGCGACCTGCGAAAGCTCAAGACGATGAGAACTGCCACGACCAACGTTGCAATCACACTCCCACCATGCACTCGCGCAATTGACGAGATATCGACATTCAACCGAACCGCATTCTCGTCGCCTGCGTGGGGACCAGCCCCAGTCACCACCGTTCCGGTCACGACCGCAACCGTCACCCCCAACGCAAGTGTGCGAACCAACCTCGCTGCCCCCAACGACACCACCCGCTCGCGAGGCACCCCATCTGGCTCGCTCGACCTTCGAACGAGCACGGCACCTGAGGCGATGAGCGCCATCGAGAGCAACAGATGGCCTTGAACTGCGTACGGATGGAGATCGACCCACACGGTCACTGCTCCGAGAAATGCATTCGCAAACACGCCGAGCACCAACGACCACGACCACCAGACGAGATCACGACGTCTCGGCGTGCGCAGATATGAACCTAGAACTGCTATCGCAACTGCGAACACGACAACACCGGTTAGCAGCCGATTGACCTGTTCGATGGCGGCATGCGCTGATGACACATCAATGAGTTTTTCGCTATTGCAGTTCGGCCAGTCATCACAACCGAGACCGCTGTTCGTGAGACGCACTGCTGCGCCGGTGATGATGATGCCAATGAGTGCAAGCAACGCAAAGTACGTCGACCGCTGATATGTCGCCGGCGTAATTCGCATATATCCGATGCTACGACTGGCTGCCTTCAGAACGCTAAAGCAGTGACGAGAAAGGCGTCGCCACAACAATTTGTGTCGATAGATGACTAGCGAGTTCGCTCATCAGCAGGCAAATGCTCAACGTCTGACAGTTTCACCAAACTGAACGAATGCACATCGCCAACTTTCATCGATTCAAGCTTTGAGATCGACGTATGCATTAACACGAACCGGTCAAATTCCCAGGGAGTTGGCGCTAAGCCCAACATGTGTCCAATCGAAACCGTGTTGGTACCAGCGTGGGCAACGAGGAGAATTCGCTTACCGGGTTCATCGATTTCCCAAACCGGAAGCTCGTCTTCGGCTCGACGGACACCACGCTCGGCAAGAAACAGCTCAACTCCAAGATGAATTCGATCAACAAATGACCGTACGGACTCGCCGTCGGTCAATCCCCTCCAGCGGTCATGAGGTGATCGTCTACGCAGTTCGGCATACGCCTGCTCTGCTTTTGCGACCGGTGTGCCAGCCCAGCCCGGGTCGCGAATTTCCTCCAACCACGGAGCAATAACTTCTTGCCCTGCTAAATCTAAATCTTCATAATCAGTAGGGAATGTCACTTTGAATGATTGTGCATACATACCACTTAATGTAGGTGCATCATCAAAGTTTATACCAATACCTTTTTCCGTAAACAGTCTTACAATCTCTTCTGCATTGTTATTGATTCTGATATGTCTTATTTTGCTGGTTCTTGCAAGTCCTGGTGCTCTAGCATCCAACCCTAATTCCAAAAATAAAGCCTGTGCTTTATTATAGACTTTAGTCTCAGAGGTTGTTGCTTCTTTAATAAGTTCGTCGAATTGCATAAGTGTATTTATCGTATTTTATTACAATTTCGTTTTGCGTGGTTTAGTACATTAAAATTATTACCAATAACTGCCGCATATAACAAATTAGATTGGTCTAATTCTTTTGGTGTTACTTTTGTATAGTAATCATCGTAAACTAGTGCCGGTATTAGTATTATACTTTTTGTAAGTATAACTCTAGTGCCACTAGGTTTCTCTGTAAAGAGAGGATTTATTTCGCTTACGCAATCATAATTTAATGCTTTTGTTGTAGTATAAACATCTAGTAATTGAAATGTCCAAAATAATGCCCATTGTTTTTTAGTAGGTTTTTGTACTATTTTAAATTTTGGAATTAATTTAGGTGGCTCTATGCAATGTGATGGATTCTTATTACAGTAAAATGGATCAAGTGGTACATTATATGATAAATCTAAGTTTGGATTTTGATATCCTAACTGTAAAGGGAGATATGCTCCTGATATAACAGTCTCCTCTGCCTTTAAAAACAGAGGAGATGCTATTGTTAGTAAAATTAAGAATAACTTATTCACATTCTTTAGGGTTCTTGGAGCAATATTCCATTACTGCTTTTAGAAGTTTTACCTCCTCTATCAGTTTCTTTATATCCTCTTCAGTCACCTGCTCACTCTCTTTCGAGGGTGATTGTATGCCTTCTTGCTTTTCGTTCTTTGTTAAAAACTTGAAGGGTTCAAAGAATGAGCGTCTTACTTTTTTGGTTCTTCTTTTGGCTCTTCTTTATCACTTTGTACTGCGTCTGTATTTGAATCTACAGTTTCAGCAATAACTTCCAGTGAACCTGCGGCTATATCGCCTACGCCTTGTCCTACGCCAACTGCCAATTCGGCACCTGTCTCAACAATGTCGCCTGCCTCATTAATGATTGCACCACCCACTGTGGCTACGCCATTAACTGCTGTATCAACTGTGCTAGACACACCGTCAATAACTGCTGTGTTGATAGTACTTAAAGTACTGCAACCTTGAGCAAACATTACAAAGAAAATACCAAAGAAAATATTTTTTAATTCTTTCATATTTTTTCTCCTTATATATAAGTTGTAATACGCCAACTGCTATATTACACTAGTATTTATCAACTATCTATAATCCTAATCTGTCGTTTGAGTTATTTCCAAATAAATTATGTTCTTCATATAAAATTAATTCCCAAGTTAGCACATCTTTTGTGAGTTGATTATCTGCTTCTTGTATTTGTTTTATAAGTCTTTGCCTGTA
>JALRDI010000346.1 GCA_023257035.1 Ilumatobacteraceae bacterium
GATGCGGCCCTCGCAATGCAGCTCGGCGCAGAGGCAGTCTTCGTTGGTTCGGGAATCTTCAAGAGCGATGAACCAGGCCCACGTGCCCGTGCAATTGTTGAGGCCACCACACACTTTGAAGACGCTGATGTACTCGCCAAAGTGAGCCGTGGTCTCGGTGCGCCAATGACTGGTATCGGCATGGACGAGATCAACCAGCGTTACGCCGAACGGGGTTGGTGAGCATGCCCTCGTCAGAGGAGCCCCCTGGTGAAGATCGGAATTCTTGCGCTACAGGGCGCCTTCGCTGCGCATAAACGCGTTCTTTGCGATCTCGGCGCGCACGTAACTCTCGTTCGAACGCCCGATCAACTAGCTCTCGTTGATGGACTTGTCATCCCAGGTGGTGAAAGTACGACGATGTCGATGCTGTTGGATTCGAGTGGGTTGCGCGAGCCCCTCGTCCACCGTGTTGCGTCAGGGCTCCCTGTATTCGGAACGTGTGCGGGTTTGATAGTGCTCGCCTCTGAGATCGTTGATGGGCGCACTGATCAGGAACCGCTTGAGGTCTTGGATGTGAAGGTTCGACGCAATGGTTACGGACGTCAAATAGACAGTTTCGAGACGCAATTGTTCATCGAGACCGGGAGGCGCGTGAGTGGAATGAACGGTGTATTTATTCGTGCTCCGCGAGTTGAGTCGGTTTCAGAAGCTGTCGAGGTCTTGGCAGAGGTCGAGGGCGATCCAGTTCTGATACGTCAGCGGAATGTATTGGCTGCGACGTTCCATCCTGAGCTGGGCGACAACAACTGCGTCCACGAGATGTTTAGCGAAATGGTGGCCGAATACGGCCGAACAAACACTGAGTCAGAACAGGTGAGGAGCTAGCAATGTCTGGGCATTCCAAATGGGCAACGATTAAGCACAAGAAGGGCGCAGCTGACAAGGCACGGGGAAAGCTGTTCGCAAAATTGGCGCGCCAGATCGAAGTCGCTGCACGCGCTGGCGGTGGAGATCCCGATATGAATCCCGGTCTTCGTTCGGCAGTTGCGAAGGCAAAGGGTTCGCAGATGACCAACGACGCGATTGACCGTGCGATTAAGCGAGGGACAGGTGATGCTGGAGGCCAGTCGTATGAGGCGATCACCTATGAGGGATATGCGCCATGTGGAGTTGCGTTGATGATCGAGGTGCTCACCGATAATCGCAATCGAACAGGTGCGGATATCAGAAATATCTTCACGAAATCTGGCGGTTCAATGGCTGAGCCGGGTGCTGTTAGTTGGCAGTTCTCTCGTCGTGGCGTCATCGTGGTTGACGGTGCTGCAGCTGAGGAGGCAGTGTTTGACCTTGCGCTCGAAGCAGGCGCTGATGACGTGGTGAATGAGGCTGGCGCGTGGAAGGTGACCTGCGACCCCTCATCGACACCAACCGTTAGCGAAGCGATTGTCGATGGCGGGCTCACCGTCATTTCAGCTGAGTCCCCGTTGGTGTCAGACAATTTGGTGCCCCTCGATACTGTCGAAGACGCGAAATCAGTCCTGAGAATTATCGAGTTACTCGAAGACAACGACGATGTCCAAGATGTCTACGCTAATTTTGACGTGAGCGATGAGGTATTGGAGAGTGCGTCACAATGAGTGACACAGTTCGCGTTGGTGACATGGCGCCAGATTTTTCTCTCCCAGCAACAGGAGAGTCAGAGTTGCGCCTTTCGTCGTATCGAGGCAGACCTGTCGTCATCGTCTTCTACCCCGGAGATGACTCTCCGGTCTGTACGAAACAGTTGAACTCCTATAACGATGGCCTGAACGAATTCGAAAAGCTTGATGCGCAGGTTCTCGCAATTTCATCGCAGGACCTAGTCAGCCATGATGCCTTTTCAGAGAAGTACGGACTGAAGTTTCCTCTTTTGGCCGACACTGACAAGTCGGTTGCAAAGTCATACGGAGTTCTCGGTCCACTTGGATTCCCGCGCCGGAGTGTGTTTATCGTCGATGGAAGCGGCGTCATCCGATACGCCCATCGAGCCATTGCTGGACTGTCTTACCGTCCTGTCTCTGAACTCATCGACGCGTTGAACAGTTTCTAGAAGGCTGCATCAACACCAGATGCATAATACTCAACTAGAATCGAACCTATGTTCGGTTGGTCTACCAGTTCTTGCCGCGTCGTTGGCATTGACCCAGGTTTGACGCGCTGCGGTTACGCGGTGATCGACTCGGTGCGTGGTTCATCTGTGCAGGCACGATCGCTGGGGGCATTCACAACTTCTCCGCAAATGGAATTGCCAGATCGACTTGCATCGCTCCAAGCCGATGTTCGTGAACTCCTTGACGAATTTCAACCTGATGCGGTGGCGGTTGAAAAGGTGTTTTTTCAAGTGAATGTAAGAACGGCAATGAGTGTCGGGCAGGCACGTGGAGTCGCTCTCGCGGAGGCGGCTCGCTCAGGTTGCATTGTCTCTCAGTACACGCCCAACGAGGTGAAGATGTCAATCGCCGGATACGGGGGAGCCGATAAGCAGCAAGTTCAGCGAATGGTGCAACAACGACTTGGTCTGTCGGCGCCACCGCAGCCCGCTGACGCGGCCGACGCAGCAGCTCTCGCCTTGTGTTACCTCGCGAGCTCACCTCTTCGTGCGGCAGTAAATTCGGCCTTAGGTGGGCGGTCGTGATCGCATCGCTAAGAGGTCGTGTCCTGGATCGTTCCACCGAAGGTGCCGCGATTGTTGAGGTGGCAGGTGTCGGTTATGAGGTTTCGATGACCTCTCGCAGTTTGGGGTCGTTATCAACTGATTCTGAAACGTTTCTGTACATTCATCACCACATCCGTGAGGACAATCAACAACTCTTTGGCTTCACAACAATGCTTGAACGGGCGACATTTCGAATTTTGATTGCGACGCATGGTGTTGGTCCTTCACTTGCTCTTGCAATTCTTGAAACACACACACCACATGCTCTTGTCGATGCTGTTGCAACCTCTGATGTGAACGCTCTGACCATGGTGTCTGGGGTGGGTAAGAAGACAGCCGAGCGACTGCTTGTTGAATTGCGGTCACGACTTTCACTTCCAGAGATCGACTCGCCTGTAGGCGAACACTCGGGAGGTTCGATACGAGAGATACGGGCTGCGCTTGAGCAACTCGGATATGACCCATCCGAGATTGTGGCCGCTACCTCTGAACTATCCGCCGATGTTGATGTCTCTGACGGGTTGAGGCGGGCTCTTTCATACTTAGGGGCCCAACGTGCGTGAAGAGTTTCTCGATCCGGGAATAGAAGACGTGTCATCAGATCCTGCCGAAGTTGGTCTGCGTCCACAAACACTCAGTGAGTTCATCGGGCAGTCAGAACTGAAAGAGCACTTAGAGATTGTTCTTGAAGCCGCGAAAAAGCGTGGACAAGCACTTGATCACTTGTTGTTCGCTGGTCCACCGGGACTCGGTAAGACAACATTGGCGGGCATCATCGCTACAGAGCGTGGGGTAGACCTCCATGTGACCTCAGGCCCGGCTCTTGAACGGGCAGGCGACCTGGCCGCAATCCTCACAAAACTCGGTGAAGGTGACGTCTTGTTCATCGATGAGATACACCGATTGTCGAGAGCTGTTGAAGAAATTTTGTATCCAGCAATGGAGGATTTCAAACTCGACATCGTTGTCGGAAAGGGTCCGGCTGCCTCGAGTATTCGTCTCACGATGCCTCCGTTCACACTCGTTGGAGCAACCACTCGAACGGGGATGATCACAGGACCACTTCGTGATCGGTTTGGATATGTTGCACGGCTCGACTACTACACGGCTGATGAATTGAGCGCTGTTGTAACGAGGGCAGCCTCAATCTGGAACGTTGCCATCGATGAGGAAGCAGCATCTGAAGTTGCCCGTCGTTCGCGAGGAACCCCGAGAATCGCCAACCGTCTCTTACGGCGCGTGCGGGATTTCGCCGAAGTGCGATCAGATGGAACCATTACACCAGAGGTCGCTCGTGAGGGTCTCAGGGTCTTTGGCGTGGACGACCTCGGTCTCGACAAGGTCGACCGTGCGTTGTTGCAGTCTCTCTGCACCAGATTCGGTGGTGGGCCAGTGGGGCTTTCAACCCTCGCAATCGGAGTGGGGGAGCAGCCTGAAACGGTCGAAGATGTCCATGAACCGTTTCTTATTCAACTTGGGCTCATTGCGAGAACGCCGCGTGGCCGTATTGCCCTTCCGGCTGCGTATTCACACATGGGTGTCGACATACCATCCGACGCTGTCGGCCAAGGTGAACAAGTTCCTTCTCTGTTTGAAGACTGATGTTCATTTCAGATTTTGACTACGACCTGCCTAATGAGCTGATCGCGCAGACGGCTGCAGAGCCGAGAACATCAGCTCGTCTGCTCATCGACCGTGGAGATTCACCTCCTGCACATTCGGTTGTCGAGCGCATTGGAAACGAGCTTCGACCTGGTGATGTGGTCGTCGTAAACAACACAAAGGTTCTTCCAGCGCGCATCCATCTGAATCGCGAGACAGGCGGAAAAGTGGAGCTGCTTCTTCTTGAGCCAATTGCCAACAATGAGTGGGAGTGTCTCCTTCGTCCGGGTGGAAAGCTTCGTCCGGGTGAACAATTGTTCTCTGCGTCTGGCGATCCGATGGTGACGGTGATCGGAAGACGAGATTCTCCGTCTGCGGCGACGTTTGCAGTTTCCGTAGATGTCAAAGAGGAAGATCTCTTTCATTTCGGCGAACTGCCACTGCCTCCATACATCACTCAACAACCTTCCGACCCTGATCGATACCAAACTGTGTTTGCAGACCGCGCAGCGAGTGCGGCAGCCCCAACCGCTGGACTTCATCTCACCAAAGACCTGATCGCTGAACTTGAACACCTGGGTGTGCGAATTCTCGAAGTCGAGTTGATTGTTGGTATCGACACATTTCGGCCAGTCGAAGTCGAGAACCTTGACGACCACGTCATGCATACTGAGTCGTACCGGGTCTCTCAGAAGGTACTTGACGAGGCCAGCCGCGCTGATCGTGTGATTGCGGTAGGCACCACTTCAACACGAGCGTTGGAAAGTGCGGCAACACGAAATGAACTCTCAGGTCGAACCGACCTGTTCATCCGGCCCGGATACGAATGGAAGTTGGTCGACCTCATGATGACAAATTTTCATCAGCCTCGAACCACGCTCCTCGTAATGATTGAGGCATTCATTGGGCGCCGTTGGCGTCGGTTATACGAAGAGGCAATCTCGCAGAAATATCGGATGCTGAGTTTCGGTGACGCCATGCTCTTGGACCGCCACCGCTAACGTCTCGATCGTGTTTCCCGTCAACCTTGATGTTCTTGCCACCTCTGGTTCCGCGCGAGCAGGCATAGCGACCACCGCTCGAGGCACGTATACGACTCCCACCTTCATGCCGGTGGGCACACGCGGCGCAGTGAAATATCTCGATGCTCACGATTATCGAGATCTTGGAGCCCAGATCGTGCTCGGCAATACGTACCACCTGATGTTGCGGCCAGGGGCAGATGTCATTGAACATTTCGGTGGATTAGGAAAATTCGCAGCCTGGGACGGTCTGACGCTCACGGACTCTGGCGGATTCCAAGTTTTTTCGTTAGACCCGAAAGTCGACGACGACGGTGTCACGTTCCGAAGTGTGTACGACGGTTCACAACACCGATTTACTCCCGAGATCGCCGTACGAGTGCAAGAGCAACTCGGCGCCGATATTCAGATGGTGCTTGATGTTTGTCCGCCTCTACCTAGCCCTCCAGAAGTTATTCGAGAGGCTGTCGAACGAACGTCAGACTGGGCGGGTCGGGCACGTGCGGCACACAAGCGACCCGACCAGTCCCTGTTTGGGATTGTGCAAGGCGGCATCAGTACTTCAATGCGAGCAGAGAGTGCTCAGCGGACCGTCTCGCTCAACTTTGATGGCTATGGAATAGGCGGCTTATCGGTCGGCGAATCGCGCGAAGAAATGCTCCCGGCAATTGAAGCTGCAGTTGCTGAGTTACCGGCAAATCGCCCGAGATATCTCATGGGAGTAGGAGACCCTGCATCGTTAGTTGAGGCGGTGGCTCGTGGGGTTGACCAATTCGATTGTGTGATGCAGACGCGTCTCGGACGCCATGGAACTGCTCTCACGAGTGCCGGGCGCTGGCAGGTGAAAGCGAGTGCGAATGCGTTGAGCGATGACCCAATTGATCCGCTGTGTGCGTGTCAGGTGTGTGCAACACACAGCCGGGGATACCTCCGTCATCTCTTCCAGTCAAAAGAACCGACTGCGTCGCGTTTGCTCAGCATTCACAACCTGAAGTGGACGATCGACCTGGTTGATTCGATGCGTGTGGCAATTCTTGATGGATCGTTTGAACGGCTACGCGCTTCAATTCTTGATGTTTGGGTGTGAATAGTCCGGGTAGCACTACCTGCGAGTCGATAGAGTTCTTCGGGTTATGAATCAATACGGATCCCTCCTCGCCCAAGAACAAACATCCTCCGGCGCAGCCGCCTTTCAGTTCGTTCTGCTCGCTGCCGTGCCATTGGCTCTCTATTTCTTGATGATTCGCCCCCAACGGCGAAAGATGCGTGAAGCGGCCGAAATGCAGGCCTCGCTGGCGGTTGGAGATGAAGTCATCACCGCATCCGGCATTTACGGTTTTATCACTGCGATTGAAGACGATTTGTTCTGGATTGAGGTTGATGAGGACGTGCAGCTGCGAGTCGTGAAGAGCCAGGTTCATGGCCGTACGAGTGGGCAACCAGCCGCTGCCGATGACACTTCCCAGGATGAATCGGAAGAGTCGTGAGTTCAAAGCGGCTCCGATGGGGTCTTGTTCTATTTGTGGTGGTCGTCGCCGGTCTCCTCGGGCTGAATCTTGGTACCGGAAACCAACCAATTTTGGGCCTCGATTTACAGGGCGGAGTCTCGGTCATTCTTCAATCCACTGATGAGGCTTCGGCAGATGACCTTCTCGTGGTGCAGGAGCTCATTCGTGATGAGCTTGAGACACTCGGCATTGCTGAGCCAGATGTTCGCGTTGAGGGAGCCAACATTGTCGTCGACCTCCCAGGGGTAAAGGATCAGGCCCAAGCGCTCGAAGCAGTTGACGTTGCGGGAATCGTCAGCCTGCGACCTGTGCTCGCATGTCAACCAGGCGTGACACCAGGCGATCTCGCGGAGGATCTTCCAGGTGGCACTGAGGCATTCATCACCACGGATGGTCTACAAACATGCATCGTTGGGCCATCGGGCGGTTCTGGTGAAGTATTTGAACGGGGCAGTGCTCAGGCGCAGATCAACCAACTCACGAATCAATGGATCGTGTCAGTTGATCTTCGTTCCGACAGCCAACAGATTTGGAACGCTCTCGCGGCAGAGTGCTACTCCGGGGCAGAAACCTGCCCAACGCGTCAACTCGCCATTGTGCTTGATGACATCATCCAGTCTGCGCCGACAGTTAACCAGCCGTCATTCACCACGGGTGTCGAAATCTCTGGAGCATTCACAGAGGATGAGGTTCGTTCGCTTGCACGCGTGCTTAACCGAGGTGCCTTTCCGGTTGGTGTAGAAGCGCAACGAGTTGAGACGGTCTCGGCTACTGCCGGAGCAGATTCCTTGCGGGCGGTGTTCATCGCCGGAGCAATCGGCCTGGTGGTGATGCTCGCATTCTTGGTCTTGTATTACCGATCGATTGCCGTCATCGTCGTCTCTGGTCTTTCGATTTGGGGTGCACTGGTCTTTTCGCTCGCGGCATTGGTGTCACAGTCGACCAACTATGCGCTTAGCCTTGCCGGCATCACCGGCATCATTGTGGCGATTGGTGTCACAGTCGACAGTTACCTCGTGCTGTTTGAGCGTTTAAAGGACGAGGTGCGGGCGGGCAGGTCGCCGAGAAATTCTGCTCCTCGTAGTTTCTCGTCGACGTGGCGCACGATCGTTTCAGCAGATCTTGTTTCGATTTTTGCGTCTGCAATCCTGTTCTGGCTCAGTGTTGGTTCAGTCAAGGGATTCGCGTTGTATTTAGGTTTAACAACCTTGTGCGATCTCATCGTCTGTTGGTTCTTCACTCGTCCGGCGACGGTTCTCTTCACAAGACGTGTGGCCGTTGAGCGTGGAAACATTCTTGGTCTCGGAGGTGCGAAGTGAGTGACGAGAAGAGAACTATGGTCGCTGACGTTGCCTCGACGGGTCGCGGCCGACTTTTCCTTGGGCAAACCGCTGTCGACTTCTTTGGCCGGCGGCTCGTTGGGGTCGTCGTATCGTCCTTGCTGTTCCTCATCACAGTTATTTCGCTATTTGCCCAAGGCCTCAACCTAGGTATCGACTTTGAAGGCGGGACATCGTGGGACGTTCCAGCGACGACATTCACCGTCGACGACGCTGATGATGTCCTCACTGCGTCAGGTGTTGACACCGAAGGCTCTCGAATTCAGTTGCGGGATTCCGATAGCGGTTCGTTTGTCAAGGTTCAAGTGCGGTCAATAACTGACGTGCAGGCCCGAGAAATTAGTGCTCTTCTTGCGGAGGCTGCTGCAGTCGATGTTGATGACATCAATGTCAATGTGGTCAGCGCAAGTTGGGGTAGTGACATCACAAACAAAGCGGTGAGAGCACTCGTCATCTTCTTAATCGTGGTCGCGATCTTCATCTCGCTGCGGTTTGAATGGAGAATGGCAGTAGCTGCCATTCTCGCAATGTTGCATGACGTCGTGATCAGCGTTGGTCTGTACTCGTTGTTCGGATTCGTTGTGACTCCGGCAACTGTGATCGCGTTTCTCACCATCCTCGGGTACTCGCTGTACGACACAATTGTGGTGTTTGACCGTGTCAAGGAAAATGAGACGAGGTTCGCTGGAGTACGAATTGGTTACGGCGACGTCATCAATGTCTCGATGAACCAGGTGATGATGCGATCAGCAAACACATCGATTTCGTCGGTGTTGCCGGTTATTTCGCTCCTCGTGATTGGAGCAGGTGTGCTCGGAGCATCTACCTTGAGTGAGTTTGCTATCGCCCTATTGATCGGAATGTTGATGGGCACGTATTCATCCGTGTTCGTTGCCGCACCAACCCTTGCGACCCTGAAAATCTCATCTGAGAGCTGGCGCAAAGACGGAACAACGCATGTGACCGGTGAAGATCTCCGAACATTGGTTCTTGGCGGTTCGGTGTCTCGGCGTTCTCGATCGGCCGACTCAAGCGAGAACACCGGTGAACGATCCGGACCATCGTCGGATGCTGCATCGGTACTTCAGCATGAACCACGCCCAAGAAAGAAGCGTCGGCGCTGAGACTTATTGGCGTGCTCGGATAGTCTTCCTCTATGACAACCTCCGATTGGATGACACCATTTCTTCGAGAGATTGTCGACTATCCAGTCGATGGAGTCACCTTCCAGGACATCACCCCGCTACTCGGCACTCCCGCTGCGTTCGGCAGAGCAGTTGACGACATCGTTGCAACTCTGCATGACGAACAAATTTCGACGGTTGTCGGCGTTGAAGCTCGTGGATTTATTCTTGCCGCTCCTGTCGCATATCGCCTGAGGGCGGGTTTCGTTCCAGTGAGAAAGCCTGGAAAGTTACCGTGGGCGCCTTCCACAGTGGCACTAAGCACAACATTATTTCTGACGCGGCGCACCTGCAGCTGACCGTGCGCAGCGAATCTCCCGAAGACCGCACCCTGTTGCTCGATGGTATTCGCCGGGTCGCTGAAAATATGGGCCGTGTTGCCGGCCTGCCCGACGAACTCCTTCCCGAAGTGGTGGTGTCAGAGGAGAGCGTGCCGCCGACGCTGAACGACAAGGCGCTCGCCGAGCGCGTGATGGCGCTGTGGAATGGGCACTTTGGGGAAGGGGTACTGTTCTCAGGTGAGCGATTGGGGATGGGAGCCGAGGATTTCCCCATTTTTACGATCGACCCCTATATCCCAAGCCTTTACTTTGCCGTCGGTGGCACACCGCCTGAGGACTTT
>JALRDI010000349.1 GCA_023257035.1 Ilumatobacteraceae bacterium
TCCGGGTTCAAAAATGGCAGCGATCAGAGTTGGCTGAATCACAAGACCACCGCTGGCCAACACGCTGTACCCCTGATTGAGCTGCAAAGGGCTCGCTGACAAAAGCCCCTGACCAATCGACATCTGAATGCTGTCGCCAACGTAGAACCCGCGACCCTCATCTTCACTAATGACGCCTCGCTCGGCATACAGCCGTTTGAGTTCCTGATCGGGAACTGTGCCGTCGTATTCAAAGGGCAATTCAATTCCGGTATCGGTTCCGAATCCGAATGCCTCGACTTCTTCTTGGAAGACAGGCTCACCGTCATTTTGCACGAGGAGATCCTCGCCCAATTTGTAAAAGAAGGCATCAGATGACACAGCGAGCGCCGCTTCGACGTCAACCTCGCCATATACACATGGAGCACCAGTACCACACAACGCATTTTTAAACGTGCATCGAATCAGACCCCTGGCACACCTGTCCTGATTCACGCTGTAGATGTCGTAATAGCCGGTATCGACGTAAGTGTCCTCGGGCGTTATCAGGCCTGTGTTGAGCGCTGCGTAGGCGGTAAACGGCTTAAACGTTGATCCGAGGTTGTATCGGCCTTGGATTGCTCGGTTAACGAGAATCGATTCATCCGGATCGATCGGTGACCCGTCTGGTTTCGTCGACGGGAAAATCTCTTTGAACTTCGTACCAGTAAGTTCGGCCTCAAACCACCGATTATCGAACGTCGGATAACTCGCCATTGCGAGCACCGCTCCAGTGTCATAACGCCGAATGATTGCTGAACCCGCGGGCGCCTTAAATGGAACCTGCTCGGGCAACGTTGGATCAAGCAGGTCATAGGTGCCATCAGGCTGACGAACGAGCGGGTTCGGGGCATATTGATAACGACGAGATACCAGCGCTGTTTCAAGTGCCTGTTCGACATACACCTGTGCATCGAGGTCAATAGTGAGCTGCACGTCGTAGCCATTAATCGGCGGAACTTCTTCGACGATGTTGACCGGACGGTTACTCGCATCGACCTCAAGAACTTGATATCCCCATTTCCCGTGCAGGACGTCTTCAAGCGATCGCTCGACTCCGAACTGCCCGACTCGCTCGTTGCGGAGGTAGCCACGCACCAAGAAATCATCAAGTTGCTCAGCGGTAATCGCCCCCATATACCCAACGACATGAGCCGCATGTGGCGCATAGGGGTACACCCGTTTCCACTCGTTCAGAATTTCAACACCAGGCATCTGTTCGACGCGCTCCAGAATCGCAATTGCTGTTGGTTCGTCGATGTCTTCTACGAGCGGGAGAGGAAGAAACGGCGAGTAGAACCCTGACACATAGCGATCTTCCATCTCGCTAACTTCAGTGTCGACCCACTCCGCGATCTTGGCAAATAACTCAGTTCGCTCACTCGATCTTTGAAGGTATTTCCAATCAACCGCCAGCGTCAGGATTCGCTCATTATCAGCAAGAATTCTTCCGTCGGCATCGAAAATTCGACCGCGCTCAGGAGCAAGTTGAATCACGCGTGTTCTTGAACGATCAACACGTGCCTGCAATTCATCTGCACGAACGGTCTGCAAGAACCACAACCTCACGCCCAGCAACCCAACAAGGATGAATGCAACAGAGGCAAGAACGCCAAGACGCACTGAACGCCGGTCAACTGCCATGTGTCAAGTCTCGCGTCTTTAGGTGCAGATCATGTGTCAGCATCGGCTACTCGTATCTCGGTGGGCCGAATAACGAGGGCCCAACGAGCAATAGGAATAAAAAAGGGTGATAACAATCCTGACGAAAGCGCCACCACAGGCAGAATCAATGCAATACGCGGCTCGAATACACCGGTTTCTCCTGTCAGTATCCGAACAACAGGAACAAGGACCTCCCCAACTGCGGCGCCGATTGCGGCTAGCGCCGCCAGCATCCACCAGGTGGGCTCGAGGCGATACTGGCGACCCCAGCCTGCCACGTAACCCCCAAACGCCATTGACATCGCTGTTGAGCCAAGCGGCAACCCGGTGGCAAGGTCGTACATCAGCCCAAGTACGAATCCAGCTTTGGCGCCCTCGCCAGGACCACTAGCCGCACCAGCGGCAACTGTGAACGCAAGGACGACCTGAATCACCACCCCAAATGGTCGAATCTCCGTTGCGATTGTCATCTGCAACGACAACACGATGAGACCAACCAAGATTGTCCGAGTAAGCCACACCCGGGTCGGCGTATCGCTCACTGACCGACCTCACTCGCCGGCTGGTAGAGAACGACACGCACGAACTGAAGCCGACTGAGATCTGCAGTCGGCTCAATCTCTAACTCTTGCCCCGCAGTACCGGCGCGCGTGATGACGTTAAGCACTCGACCGAGCGGGATATTTGGCGGAGCCAATGACGTACTTCCACCTGCCGTGAACACCGTGTCACCAACTTCGATCTGGCCGAAGCCCGTGCCGGATGCGACAAATGACACCCGTGGGAGGCGATCACTCC
>JALRDI010000357.1 GCA_023257035.1 Ilumatobacteraceae bacterium
GACACCATCCATGCAATATGAGCTTCGGTATTTGCGCGGAGGCACGACACCGCGGTTATTGCTGCTCCGTACATAGATGAAGATTAAATCGTTTCTGTTGCGACTGCCGTGTGGAGAGCTCCGTTGGTCTCAGGCGTCGAGATGAGATGTGGCGAGGCTTTCGTATGCATGTGAGACTAGACAGATGAACTTGCGCTCCGCGTACGAACAACAGGGAGCTGTCGTTGTTCGCCAAGTTCTTAACGAAGCGGAAATCAGCCTGGTCGCCTCGGCGATCGAGGCAAATCTGCATGACCTTTCGCCGCGAGCGAAACGAGCAAGCGCTGAAGAGGACGGATCATTTATTGAAGACTTCTGCTCTTGGCAGCGCGTACCCCTCATCGAACAGGTTGTTCGTCTACCCGCACTTGCTCAACTCGCGGCAGAGGTAATGGGCTCACAGCAGGTTCGGTTCTTCCATGACCACATGTTGGTCAAAGAACCAGGCACGTCACAGCGAACTCCGTGGCATCAAGACATCCCGTACTACAACGTCGAAGGACACCAAAACGTCAGTATGTGGATACCGGTTGACCCAGTTCCGCGGGCGGTTACTCTCGAATTTCTCGCTGGGTCACATCTTGGGCCGTGGTACATGCCACGTTCATTTCTTGACGAGCAAGCGAAGTGGTTTCCTGAAGGAAGCCTGAGCGAGTTACCTGAGATCGTTGATGGAGACCCTCGAGTGATTGGGTGGGAACTTGAGCCAGGCGATGTCGTGTGCTTTCACATGCAAACGCTGCACACCGCTTCGGGGAACCCGGGCCCACATCGGCGTCGGGTGTTATCGCTTCGATTCTTAGGCGATGACATGGTGCACGCGCCGCGTCAATGGACAACGTCGCCTGAATTCCCAGGCCTCGCATCACGGTTACCAGCTGGGGCGGTGATGAATGATCCGCTGTTTCCCGTGTTGCACTCCTCGCTGTGATCAGTTGATAAAGGCGGCGCCTTGTTCGACTGCTTCCAAGACCTCAGATTCGGCCGTGGCAGGAAGCCAGAACACCACTCGTTCGGCTCCGGCGGCGCGATAACGCTCGATCACTTCGGCATCCATCGGACATCCGTAAATCGACAGACCAATCGACGCTGGGTCACGACCAGCATCCTCCGCCATTTGCTGTAGCAGATCAATCTTCTCGAGTGGGTCAACACGACCGTGAATTGGCATCCAGCTGTCGCAATATTCGATGACGTGTTTGAAGGTCACCGGGCCACCTGAACCACCCATCAAGACCGGCGGGTTGCCCACAGGCTTTGGATAGCTGAGACTCGGCGAGAAGTCGACGTAGTCGCCGTGAAACTCTGCTTCCTCTTGTGACCACAATTCTTTGACGGCGAGAATTCGCTCTCGTGCAGTTGATCGACGCTTCGAAGGGTCAACACCGTGATGTTCCATTTCGTCTTCGTTCCAGCCAACACCGACCCCAAAGAGAAAGCGACCGTTCGAAACAAGATCAACTGACGCACCTTGCTTCGCGAGGTTGATGGCATGGTGTTGATTCACGAGACAGATGCCGGTGCCAAGCTTGAGTTGTGATGTCACCGTTGCCGCAACTGAGAGCGCAACGAACGGATCCATCGTTCGCTTGTAGAAATCAGGCAACTCGCCGCCGGCTGGATACGGCGTTTTGCGAGTCAGTGGAATATGGGTGTGTTCGGCAACCCACAGCGACTCGTAGCCACGCTCTTCAAGCGCGATGGCAAGTCGGTCGGGGCGAATTGTTTTGTCGGTTGGGAAAATCAGTGCGCCTACGTCCATCACGTCATCGTAGATCGCACCAGTGCCTCCGATGAACGGTGAGGCAATTACTCGAGTGCTGCGATGACGATGCCCATCACACCGGCGACGACAACATCAGCGCCAACTTCATAGATCCACACTTTGAATCCTTGGCCAGCGAATAGTCGGTGGCCAAGGGAGGGCATAGCTGCGACGCCGACCCCGAGGAGAAGGCCAACACCGAGACCATTTACCACCGATGGGTTATCGCACACTCCGAACATGACGAGCGCAATCACGAGAGATTCGATTACGAGTGAGGCAAAGGTCAGCCCGAAGAGCACCGGGGTTGACAGTCCGCTACCTGGAACGTGATCGGCTGGCTGCTGAAGGGCGGCAGTCCAACGCGTGTACATCTTGAGTGGCCCAAACCACACGAAGTTGGCGATGAACGCGATGAACGCGGCAGCGATGACAACCAAGATGTTGATTGAAGTGAGCGACATGCCGACAATCTACGGATGGCGTTGTCTGCTCTGCGGGATGCTTGTCACCTACGCCAGTGCGAAGGCTGACATGTCTGGCGCCGCCATTTCGTCGACGAATCTGTCGTAACTGAATGTCCACGATGCCGGAACTCCCGTTGCGTCCAGATACCAGCTATTGCACCCCGACATCCAGATCGTGTTCTTGGCAGCGTCACGACGGTCTCGCTCGAAGGCTTCGGTTGCTTCAGCGGTCGGAACGACGGAGCCCAAGCCTGATTGGTCGACCTGAGCGATGAGTTTCATGCAGTACGACATCTGCCGCTCCGCAATTTCGATAAGCGAGAAATTGCCGATCGGACCGTTCGGGCCGTTCAACATGAACAAATTGGGGAAGCCAGGAACCATCACCGAGAGATATGCGAGTGGGGACGGCGACCAGACATCATCGAGATCAATGTTGTCGACGCCGATCACTCGAGTGGGGCGGATAAATCGATCTGACCGGAAACCGGTTGCGAGCACGACAACATCGAACTCGTGCTCAACTCCATCGGAGGTACGAATGCCATTCGGCGTGAAACGTTCGATCGATGTGGTCACCAGCTGCGCATGTGGTCGCTGAATCTTTTCGTAAAAATCAGGTGACACGATGAGGCGCTTACACATTGGCTCATGATCAGGGGTAAGGCGCTCCCGCAAGTCATCGTCGGCCACTGTGTTGAGATTGCGGCGGCAGAGCGCAGAAATCTTTTGATGTTCAACCGAGTCAGGCTCGGTCACCGCAGACGACGTTCGCTGAAACATCGTGATTGCGAGGTCTCGGACGTATTCTTCGTGAGCGTCAGGATCATTTCGGAATTCCGTGCGCTCTTCTTCTGAAAACTCTGGGTTGGGTGCTGGCAGCACCCACTGCGCACTGCGTTGAAATAGCGAAAATTCCTCTACTCGGTCAACGAGTGCTGATGTGATTTGCACCGCCGTCGAGCCGGTACCGATGACGGCAATCTTCTTCCCATCGAGCGAAACAGAGTGATCCCAACGGGCCGAATGAAAGACTGCGCCGTTGAAATCATCGATGCCCTCAAACTCGGGAACATTCGGATGATGCAGCACACCTGTAGCTGCGAATACGTAGGGGAAATCTCCCGTAAAACCGTCACTGGTCTCGAGGTGCCAATGGGTGTCGTTCCACTCGAGTGAGGTGACCTCACTGTTGAACCGAATACAAGGAGTGATGCCAAAGTCGTCCGCTACGCGCTCGAAGTACTCACGAATTTCTGGCCCAGGTGCATAGTGCTGCGACCAGTCAGGATTTCGAGCGAACGAAAAGGTGTACGAGTGAGCAGGTACGTCACACGAAAGACCCGGATACGAGTTGTCTCGCCACGTTCCACCGAGTTGAGAGGCCTTCTCGAATACGACCACGTCGAAGCCAGCATTCTTCAATTCGATGGCCGCCAAGATGCCAGCCATACCGGAGCCAATCACTGCCGCAGTCACAACCGTGAGACCTCGTTTCGCACTGCCATAGTTCGAACGTAGCAAAGGTCTCGTCCGAACTCAGATTGGGGCGAGGAGGATTGAGCGCGCGCAAGTTTCGCGTTGGCAGTTACGCGCTCAGCAATTTGCGGTACACCGATGAAGCATTGACGAGTTCGTCAATGTCGACCCATTCGACCGCCTGATGAGCTTGATCGATTGACCCGGGTCCAAACAGCACTTTCGATGCAGTGAGGTCGCTATATGCCAAGCAATTTGATCCGTATGTCACTGTCTCTGGTGCTCGTTCAGAAAAGCCGGCAATCAGTTGAACGAAGTCATCGTCGGGGTCGGTGAAGAACGCCGGAAATGCAGTTCCATTTGCCATCTCGACATCGACCTGCAACGGTGCTCCAGCCGAAACCACGAGAGCCTTTAGCGACTCATAGATTTCGAACGGGTCTTCACCAGGTGCAATGCGTCGCCCTGCGTACAGCGTGCAGAGATCAGGAATGATGTTGCGGGCAACACCGCCACCAATTTCGGTGACAGACACCGTGCCTCGCCCTACTGCAGTTGCCGCATCCAGGGCCTCAAGCCGCAACTGCTCGTTATCGAGCGCTGCGATGATTCTTGCGGCTGCCGAAATGGCGTTTGCTCCGAGTTCGGGGCGAGATGAATGCGCGGCATGACCATGAACACAGATCTCGAGACCGACGCCACCTTTATGACCATGGACGGGAGCGCACATCGTTGGCTCAGCAACGATCATGCGATTGACATCGTGACCGTCTCGCTGCAAGCGAGAACTGAGGTGGCGGGCACCAAGTAGCCCTCCCATCTCTTCAGAAACGGTTCCAACCAGATGAACGGTCGGACCTGGGCGTCGACCTTCTTCGCGAAGTTGAGACATCACATCGAGCACGATTGCGAAAGTCGCTTTGGTATCAACTGACCCCCGCCCGTAGACCCGGTCATCTTCGACACGGCCATCAAATGGGTCATCAGTCATATGGCCAACGGCAACTGTGTCGAGATGCACATCGATGACGATCGTCTCTGAGCGTTCACCCTCAAATTTCGCGATGAGGTTTGGTCGGTCATCAACAACATTGTCGAGTTCGACCTCGGCGCCAAGGTCACTTGCTCGATTAGCGAGATGTTCAGCAAGTCGACGTTCACCGGTGAGGGCTGAGTCGTCAGACTGCAATGGGTTCACGCTCGGTATCTGAACGAGCTCAGATACTCCGTTGACGAGCGAGGTGATGTCTGCCATATACGAACCGTAGTCGCCTAAATGTTGCATCTGTTCCGTCGGACGGAACTGGTGCTATCCGACGTGGCGGTCGCGTCCCACCCAATGGGGTTCGCGCAATTCACGCTTCAAAATTTTGCCGGCACCGGACTTCGGAAGCGGGTCGTCTGAAGATCGGAAAGTCACCGAACGAGGAACCTTGTAACCAGCGATATGCGCACGACAGTGTTCGATGAGTTCTTCTTCGGTGACGGTTACGCCAGGCTTTGGCACCACTTCTGCATGCACTGTTTCTCCGAACTTCTCGTGAGGGATACCGAAGACAGCTGCCTCGGCGACCCCTTGATGCAGGTAGACCGCGTTCTCAACTTCGGAGGTATAAATATTTTCGCCACCGGAAATGATCATGTCTTTCGCGCGGTCAACGACATAGAGGTAGCCGTCCTCGTCTTGCCAGGCGACATCACCAGAGCGGTACCACCCATCGACGAGAGCGTGTGCGGTTTCTTCGGGCCGGTTCCAGTATCCGGCCATGATGTTCGGGCCCTGGATATAAATTTCGCCCGGCTCGCCCACGTCGGCGAGAGATCCATCTTCACGGCGAACCTCGCATCGAACGCCGGGTACTGGTGACCCAGCCGAGCGTAGGCGACTTGCAAATGGCTCCTCACCCGCCATACCGCGGCGATGATCCTCGCCATCCATTGAGGTTGCGATCGGAGACGCTTCCGTCATTCCATACAACTGGAACATCTCACAGCCAAACCCTTCTGAAACGCGTCGCTGTACTTCGCCAGGCATTGGCGATGCGCCATACATGAGCGCGCGTAGCGCAGTGAGGTCTGCGCCTTCCAGGGCGCCGCTGGCGAGCACCATGCCGAGCATTGTTGGCACCAGCAAGGTGAGGGTGCATTGCTCATCGGCGAGTGCCGAAACAGTGGCGGTGGCCTCGAAGGCTGGGATAAAGACGTGTGCGCCACCCGCCCATGACACCGCATATGTCATTGACCCATCGGCGAGGTGAAATTGTGGCCCAGCATGGAGGTACTTGTCTCGCGAGGTGATTCCCATGACAGCAACTCCGTGCATGGCATTTGCGGTGAGGTTGCGATGGGTGAGCATCGCCCCCTTCGGCAAACCGGTTGTTCCACCGGTGTAGAAGATGGCAGCGAGTCCTTCGTGGTGTTGCGGCGGAAGCTCAACTGGCGCGGAAGCCACGAGGGTCTCGTATGCGATGCATCCGTCGGGAGCATCTGTTCCGGGGCCAGTCCACACCAACGTGTGCAGCGAATCAAGGCGCTGGAGAAGTGCTCGGCCGGTGTCGAGATAGTTGTCGTCAACAAACAGCACTTTGACGTCTGAGTCACCACAGATAAATGCGAGCTCTTCTTCGGCGAGGCGATAGTTGAGGTCGTTCATGACCATGCCGGCACCGGGAATGGCGAACCACAGTTCAAAGTGTCGGCTGCTGTTCAGCATGAGTACGCCGACACGGTCACCGATCTCAAGATTGAGACCAAGGAGGCCTGAAGAGAGGCCATGCACTCGCTCGGCGACCTCTGACCAGGTGCGGCTCTCACCAGTGCCACGGTCGACCGTTGCGACTTTGTTTGCGTATTGAGTGGCAGGACGTTGCAATGTCCACGCAAGTGTTGGTTCTGCACCCATCGTGATCTCCCCAAGATGATGTAGTTGGCAAGGTTTGCGCCTATCACGCTAGTGATCTCGCAAGGTCAGATATCCATCGGGGTGAAGACCTTCGGCTACATCAGAATTTGATGCGCTGAACTACGTTGTGGCCGAGGAAGGGGTCGCAATATGACTGACTCGTTGGCACAACAACGACTTGATGCATTCACACGGATCACCGCAGCTGGAGAGCCGTATGAATTGGTTGCCCGTGAAGATATTCGCGGCCCGGTGCGCACCTTTGTGAATGCTCCGGTGTCGCTTCGTCAGGTCTATGAGGAAGCGATCAGTGACGTTGAATTCATCGTCGCCGATGATCAACGTTGGACCTTCGCTGAATTCTGGAATGACGCAGCAACAATCGGCCACATGCTTGTTCACGAACTTGGGGTGAAGAAGGGCGATCGCGTAGCCATCTCGATGCGCAACTATCCCGAGTGGATGCTTGCGTTTACGGCGGCAACCTCGGTGGGAGCGATCGCAGTTGCGATGAACTCGCTCTGGAATGCCGATGAGATGGCGTATGGGCTTAACGACTCTGGGGCAACGGTGATTTTTGCTGATGCTGAACGTCTCGCATTGCTCGAATCGATGGAGACCCCAATTGACGGGTTGCGAGTTGTTGCTGTTCGACACTCGGGCTCACCCGCTGCAGATGTTGCACTGTCGGAGCGGATGGCAGCGATTGGCGCGGTCCCGATGCCCGAGGTCGACATTGCGGCAACCGACTTGGCTCTCATCTTGTACACATCTGGGTCAACCGGACATCCAAAGGGTGTGCTTTCAAATCACCACAATGTGATCGTTGCGTTGATGGCCTGGGAAGTCGAGTACGGAGCACTCACCGAGCGACCGGGAAATGTTGTTGCTCCAGAGGAGGGTTCAGGGCTTGTGCCGGCAACACTGCTCGGCATTCCGCTGTTCCACGTGCTTGGTCTTCATGCGGTGTTTCTCGCAAGTTTCCGTGGCCAACGCAAATTGGTCACCATGTACAAGTGGGATGCATCAGTCGCCGCCGAACTCATCGAGCGTGAGCAAATCATCACGTTTACTGGCCCGCCTGCAGTGAGCGGAGACCTCGTACGGGTAGCTCAGTCAGAGGGTCGAGACCTGTCGACCTTGCTGACCGTTGGAGGCGGAGGAGCGGCTCGGCCTCCAGAACAAGTCGGGCAGATCGATGACTCATTCGAAAAGGCGTTGCCGAACACCGGCTGGGGAATGACGGAAACCAATGCCATTGGCACACTGATTATTGGCGCGGAGTATTCCGAACGCCGTCTGAGTTCAGGTCCTGCGCTATGTGTCATCGACTTGCGAGTCGTCGATGATGAGGGGAATGAATTGCCGGCGGGTGAGCGCGGAGAACTTCAAGTTCGTGGTCCGTCGATGTTCCGTGAGTACTGGAATAAGCCTGAGGCAACCGCAGACTCATTTGCTGAAGGTGGCTGGTTCAAGACCGGTGACGTTGCCTACATCGACACGGATGGGCATCTCTTCATTGTTGACCGCATCAAAGACCTCATTATCCGAGGTGGAGAAAACATCGGATGCGGTGGTGTTGAAGCTGCCCTGTCATCGCACCCAAAGGTGATCGAAGCAGCGGTGTACTCAGTTCCTGATGAGCGCCTTGGCGAAGAAGTTGGAACAACGATGTATGTTGCCGAAGATTTCGATGAAGCCGAACTTCGTGAGTATCTCGTTGATCATCTTGCGAAGTACGAGATTCCTCGATACATCACGACGATGACGGAGCCACTCCCTCGAACTGGTTCAGGCAAGTTGTTGAAGCGGCAATTGCGTGAGGACACCATCGCCGAACTCGGTCTCGGCTAATCGGTTCGTTCAGCGGAGTAATTGAAGAGCGTCGAATTCGAGTTCTGCCATTCGGCGAGCGCTCGCCGACATCACAATTGACTTGAACGATCCGTCGAGATGCGAACGTGATTGGCCGGCCATACCGAGACCCCATCGAACGGTGAGTAGCACTCGCCACCATCTAAAACGTTCTTCATCCCAATCGCCACCGTGGTCGACATACGCCGAGCGAAGGTCGTCGATCGTTCCAAACCCGCCGATGGGCAGATGATCTTCGCGGAACCTCCACATTCGTTGGGTTGTCCACGACAGGTCTTCCATTCGGTCACCGATCCTGCTGCCTTCCCAGTCGAGGATCGCCCGCAGCCCGTCTTCGCCAACGATGATGTTTCCGTTGCGGACATCGCTGTGCACAATCGTTGGTGCACTCGGTTCATCTGGCGCATTACGTTCCAGCCATCTTGCACAGAACGAAAACGCCGGTGACGGCGAAAGTAACTCGCTAAGTCCCTCATCAACTTGGCTGAGAGCATGAGCAATCGCAGGAAGTCCGGTCTCGGGTACGAGCGATCGTGGTGCCGATGATTCTGGAATGGTGTGAAGGTTCGCGAACGCCGTACCAATTTGGCGGGTGATGACAGAACCAAGACCGTCGCGTTCCGCAATGAGACGGAGCACTCGGCGAGGCACCGTCTCACCCTCAACTGCAATCGAAATGAAGAACGGTCCATCTAACACGGCTTCGTCAGTGCAGACGTGGTGAATATGTGGCACGGGAACGCCGGCTGACTCAGCGAGTTGACGAACGGTGGCCTCGTCGGCGACGTCGAGCAACTGAATCGATGCGGTCGGAATCATCGTGAGAGCAAATCTCGTCGAATTGCCTTCGGATGATGCGGTGAAGAGGGCGTTGAACCGTCGAGCTCCAGCCGACACTGCGTCGAGGTCGGTGACCACGACATCGACGCCTTCAGCATCGCTGAGCCAACTCGAAAGTTGGGCGGCGGCATCAGTATTCGGTGCGGTGCCGGTCATTCGCCATCCCAGTCGTCGTAGCCAGGTTTGGCAATTGAGAGATCACCACGGACAATCTCGGTGAGGAGTGCTCGTACTCGGTGGTGTTCGCTTTCGGTATCTGCAGCGCCAGAGCGAAGTAGCTCAGCAACGGCAGTCGAGAGATCATCGGCGTTGTTGACGGCGGCTCCTCCGATCTCGCGCAAGAGCTGGTCTTCGCGAGCGCGAACATCAGCACCCAACTCGAGTTCACGTGCGACGATCGACGCGATATTTGCTGCAACACGCGCTTGGTGTTGTGCTGGTCCTGTCGTCGCCGGCACCACGTCGTCACTCAGTGTTTCAGCGACCGTTCGAAGGAGATCGGCAGCAGATGGTGGCTGATGCATCTCAGCCCCTGACGCTTGCGACGCCCTTCGGGGCTTGCTGATTCATGTAGCCGAACATGTAGCCAGCGACACGACGCATCTGAATCTCTTCCGCGCCTTCCGTGATTCGGTAGCGGCGATGGTGACGGTAAATGTGCTCAAACGGTTTGTGGCGGCTGTAGCCGATTCCGCCGTGCACCTGCATTGCGCGGTCAGCTGACTCGCAGCACAACCGGTTTGCCCAGTAGTTGCACATCGAAACCTTGTCCGACTGGCTAAAGGCACCGTGCTCATCCATGAGCCAGGCAGTTTTGTGAATGAGAGCCCGAAGCATTTCGCATTGGGTTTGAAGTTCGACAAGTGGAAATTGGATTGCTTGATTCGTTGAGAGCGCCTTGCCGAACGGTTTGCGTTCGCGCGCATATTTCACCGACTCATCGATACAGAACTGGGCTGCGCCGAGACTTGATGCGGCCTGGCGAATTCGATTTTCGTTGAAGAAGTGCTGCACGACCTGCAGCCCTTTTCCTTCTCCACCAAAAATCGCCGAATGTGGAACTCGAACATCGGTGAGCCTGATGTGCGCGTGATCGGTCGGCATATTAAATGTCCACAGGTATTCGAGGATGTCGAACCCGGGTGATGTCGTTGGCACCAAGAACGCGGTGATGCCGTCGCCGTCACCGGCAGTTCCGCTCGTCCTTGCGAAGATGAGGTCGCAGTCGGCTTTATGGATGCCGGTGTTCCAGGTCTTCTCGCCGTTAATGATCCACTCATCGCCATCGCGAACCGCAGTGGTTTCCATATGGGTTGCGTCAGAGCCATGCTCAGGTT
>JALRDI010000006.1 GCA_023257035.1 Ilumatobacteraceae bacterium
CGAGTGAGTGCCCCGATTGCGATGTGGTCGCCCGCATCTGTCACATATGAAAGATCTGAAACTCGGCCGATGTCAATGAGGACGCTTGGCTGGGCGAGGCGAAGTTTCATGAGCGGAACGAGGCTGTGGCCACCAGCCAAGAACTTTGCTTCGTCGCCGTGTTGGGCGATGAGGCTGATCGCTTCTTCAGCTGATCCTGCTCGGACGTATTCGAATGCTGCTGGAATCACTGAGAGTCTCCTTGGGCTGGGTTAACGGCGATCGTTGGTGTCAAAACGGTGAATTGGATACGGAAGGTCACGACTTGGTGCAGGACAGAACGGCCTGAACGATGTTGTGGTAACCGGTGCAACGGCAGAGGTTGCCTTCGAGGCCGATTCGGATTTCTTCCTCTGTTGCTGATGGGTTCTCGTTGAGAAGGCTTGTTGCTGCCATGACCATGCCCGGTGTGCAGTATCCGCACTGCAAGCCATGGTTGTCCATGAAGGCTTGCTGCATGGGGTGGAGGGTTCCATCAGCTGCAGCCATGCCTTCGATGGTGGTGACTGATCCACCATCTGCTTGTGCAGCGAGAACGGTGCAACTCTTCGCGGCCTCGCCATCGAGGTGGATTGAGCATGCGCCACACGATGATGTGTCACATCCGATATTTGTTCCGGTGAGTCCGGCGTTGTCGCGGATGAACTGCACGAGCAAGGTGCGAGGCTCGACATCTGCGCTCACCGCTTGGCCATTAACTGTGATGCTGATCTCCACGGATCCCCCTCTAGGTATTGAACGTTTCACCGACCGGCGTCGATGTGTATCCCTACATCATGCCTTATTGAGGTCGTTCGTGTCGACAGCGAGCACGAGGGCCAGGAACTAGTTGACGAGATCGATGAAGTCTCGAACAACGAGCACGCTGAGGAACACGATGACGGTGGTTCCGATCACGGTGTAATGCCAGCGTTTTGAATGGTCCGCCCGCCAGAATCGCCGGACGCTCATGGTGATTGCCACAATCGCTGCAATGCCGATCGGTAGGCCAATTGCGGGGCCAACTCCGGCTGCGAGCCCTAGCGCAGGCAGCACGAACGGGAACACGATGTACATCAGCAGACATCGAACAGTTGCAACCAAAATCGAGGTCTGGAACGCCTTACGAGCCTCAACTGGTGTGGCCTTGGCAGCGTTGACGTCAAGAAACAGAATGCGACGCATGACCTTGTCGGCAGCTGATCGAACAGGCTCAGACGGCGTGGTGGGAGGGGTTTGGGTCGTATTCATCACCAGTGAGTGAGACGGTATGACTCGTGAACGAGGTCAACAACCTCTAGTGGTGAATCTGCCAGCGCGACAGCGCCACTGCCGAGTAGTTCTGGTGGTTCGCCGTAGCCCCACGTGACACCGATGCAGGGAATTCGGTGTTTCTTTGCGCCGAGAACGTCGTGATCGCGATCGCCCACCATGATGACGTGATCGCTGATATCTGGGTCGCCTGAGATTCCGAGCTCAGACAATGCGAACTCGATCACTTCAGCTTTGGCGCGGCGATCTGGGGTCAGGGTCGCACCGGCGCGCACTCTGAACCAGTGTGAGATTTCAAAGTAGTCAAGGATCGGGTGGGCGGTGACCTCTGGTTTTGCGGTTGCCACTGAAAGGATGAGCCCGTCGTTGGTCAATGCTTCGAGCATCTCGAGAATTCCCGGATACAGCGTGTTCTCAAATGCGCCGATGGTGGCATAACGCTCGCGGTAGCGATCGATGACTCGTTCAAGGTCATCATCGGGAATACCGATCTGGGGAAGACCGATTTCAAATGGCGGTCCAATCACTGACCGAACTTGTTCTTCGGTGGGGATTGGGAACCCTTCTTTTTCAAATGCCCATTGCAATGAACGCAGAATGCCCGGTTCGGAGTCGCTCAGCGTTCCGTCGAGGTCGAGCAGCACATGGGTTCGTTCGCTTCTCATGCGAGTGCCTCCTGGAGACCGATGAGGCCTTGTTGGGTGCCCACCACGATGAGAATGTCGCCCTCAGCAAGGGTGACATCGGGATCAGGGTTAGTGATGAACGAGCCATCATGCGTGCGAACTGCTAACACGAGGGCTTCCGTTCGGTCACGCAAACGGGCATCGCCCATGCGCTGCCCGACGAGCCAGCAAGTTGGTTGCAGTTGGAATTCTCGAATGCGGAATTCTTGGGAGCGTTCATGCATGACGACATCGACAAACTCTGCGACGTTTGGCTGCACAACGAACGATGCCATGCGGCTCGCGCCCAAATCTTGAGGGTTGACCACCCGGTCGGCTCCTGCTCGGGAGAGCTTCGCGACGCTTTCACCGGCACGCGCCCGTGCGACGATGAACAATCCCGGGTTGATGGTGCGAGCAGAAAGTGTCACGAAAAGGTTCTCTGCATCGCCTTCGAGGGCTGCAACAAGTGCTCGGGCGTGTTCGATTCCTGCTGCGCGCAATGTTGAGTCGAGCGTTGCGTCGCCGATCACGACGGGGTGGTCGACATCTTTCACTTGGTCAGGGTTCTCGTCGATGATGACGACGGTTTCTCCGTGTGCCACTAGGTCATTGATGACGGTGCGGCCGACACGGCCGAGACCGCAGACGATGGTGTGGCCTCGAAATCCTTCAATCACTTTGTTCATTCTTCGCCTTCCCACAAACTCGCGTAATTGGCCTTCGACGACGGTCTGTACACCCAATGTGAAGGTGTAGAGCACGGTTGACACGCCGGTGGTGATGATGACGATGGTGAAAATTTGTTCACCATTCGATGGCTGTCCCCCGACTTCTCGATAACCGACGGTAGTGACGGTGATGACCGTCATGTAGATGGCTTCCATCCAGTTCATGCCGGTGAGTCGGTAGCCAATGACGCCTGCGACAGCGACTGCGCCAACAAGCCCGAGGGCAATGCGGAGTCGCTTCATTGTCGATGACACGTTGTTACGGTACCGGCGGTCACTGACAGCGACAGCATCTGTTAATCGTCGAGTCGCCCAAGTCCGGTGAAGGCGAACACCCATGCACCAGCCGCTGCGAGTGCCATGACGATGATTCCGACGAGAAGATCGGCTGAACCAATCCCGTCGACGAACCCGATACGGGCGACATGGAGCACTCGGGTGAGCGGGTTCCAACGTGCAACGGTCTCAAGCCATCCGTCCATGAGGTCGATGGGTGTCTGGGCATCGGTGAGGAACAATCCGAGGAACAGTGTGAGTTGCATGATTGCCGCTGCCCGCATGTCTCTAAATCGGTACGCCAGTCCGAGGCCCCACCCGGTGCCGATCGTTGCCATTCCGATACCCGCGATGAAAAGGCTGAACGGTCCGAGGCCATTGCCGACCGGTCGTGCACCGAGGGCGAATCCGACAAGGGTGACGAGCACGACTGCAATACAGGCCCGAACCCAAGCAGCGATATACGGGCCAAGCAGCAGTTGGCGCCGACTTGTTGGGGCCATGCGAAGGCGGTCGTAGAAACCTGTCTGTAGGTCACGAATCATCGAAAAGCCGGTGCCGAGTCCGGCGAAGGAAGCCCCCATGGTGACCGCCATTGGTAGGTACCAGTTGACTGATCGGTCAGTGGGGAAGCCGGGCATCTGCGTGACGCCGGCGTACGTGCCTGAGAACGAGACGACCTGGAAGACCGGCATCAGCAGCGCTGGGATGAATGCCGAGGGCAGCCGTCGGATGTTGCGGAGGCTCCGTGTTGCAATGCCGAGAGATGCGCTCATGACGATGCCAATCTGTTTCGAAGTGCTCGTAGCGAGATGCCGATGCCAACCACCGAGATCGCTGCCGGGATGAGAATTGTTTGCAACACAGCGGTCAGCGTCAACTGATCGATGGTGAGCGACCGGAAGCCCTCAACGAGATATGACAGCGGGTTGAGGTCTGCGATGCGCCGGTAGATGCCGTCCATTGTTTGTCTCGGGAAGAACGCTGAGGAGAAGAACAGCAAGATGAAGATCAACGGAAATGAGCCCTGAACTGCTTCGCTAGAGCCAGTCTTGATTGCCATCGCAGACATCAGGGCTCCAACTGCGAGAGCGGTGAACAGCCCGCCGATCATCATCGCGATGAGCCCGACGACTCCAGATTGGATACTGAGGCCGAACGGAAAGAGCACGAGCGTGAAGAACAGGGTTTGGGCGAGGCCGTAGACCATTGCTCCTGCGAGTCGACCGACGAGAATCGCGGTGCGGCTGCTGGGTGCAACGAGAAGCCTGTCAAAGAAACCGGTTTCGATATCGGTCGCAAGAGCGGTGGCGCTGGTGACCGAGCCGAATAGCACTCCTTGCACGACTGAACCGGCGAGGGCGAAGT
>JALRDI010000033.1 GCA_023257035.1 Ilumatobacteraceae bacterium
ACGGCAGCGACCCCGACGATCAGTGCTGCAACTCGTAAACGTCGACTTGGTGGTTCTGCTGCGAACACAATGCGATGCTCGGCTGAGATCTCAGCCGGGTGACGCCATTGGCGTTCATGGGGAGGGGGAACGAGGTCCACGAACAGTCGACTGTAGTAACTGTGATGCGCAATCTGCGGTCAGGGCCCTCGAAGAGGACTACGCTTCACTCTGTGCAGGCTCCCGAACGTGACAACAACTGGTTTGAAGTCACGTCTGCCGTGTTGGCTGCGGGAGTTGCTCATGACTGGTGTGTGCAACCTGAATGTGGCGCCGTCACCCTGTTCTCAGGCACTGTTCGAGATCACGCCGACGGACGTGACGATGTTGTTGCCCTGACGTATGAGGCCTACGAAGAAAAGACCATTGATTCTTTTACAGCGATCGCAACGGAACTAAGAACTCGTTGGCCCGATGTTGGGCGAGTCGTCATCTGGCATCGCATCGGCCGTCTCGAATTGTGCGAGGTGTCGGTGATCGTTGCAGTGTCATCACCACATCGTCCTGTCGCATTCGAAGCGGCCCGATTTGCGATTGATGCATTAAAGGTTTCGGCCCCGATCTGGAAGCACGAAGAGTGGTCGGACGGTTCAGACTGGGGTACCGGGGCATCGCCGATTGCACGACCGCAAGATGTCGCGTCGGAGCGCAACTGAGATGCCACTTTTCATCATTGCTGCCGCAATTGTTGCCCTTGCTCTCTTACTTATTGTTCGCAGGACGAAACGAAGCGACGATGCAGTGTCAGACTTTCGGCGTCAGATCAACGCGTTGTCATCCGATGCGCGCAAGAACGTGACAGATCGGGTTCGCCAGATCTCTGACGAAGTACCAGAAGACGAACAGGGCGGATCCAATGGCTCGTGACCTTGCGATTGACCTAGGAACGGCGAACACACTCGTCTACATGAAGGGCAAAGGGATCGTGCTCAATGAGCCATCGGTCATTGCTCTCAATCGCCAGACAGGCGAAGTGCTTGCCACGGGTCGAGAAGCGTGGCAGATGATCGGCAGAACTCCGGGGTACATCGTTGCTGTCCGCCCACTGCGCGGGGGAGCGATCACCGACTTTGAAATCACGGAGCGCATGATTCGCTTACTGCTTCAGCGCGTGGGAGTAAGCAGATTCACCAGGCCAAAGGTGGTGATCTGTG
Organism: Ilumatobacteraceae bacterium; assembly: GCA_023257035.1. GTDB lineage: Bacteria > Actinomycetota > Acidimicrobiia > Acidimicrobiales > Ilumatobacteraceae > Casp-actino5. The sequence goes on from JALRDI010000033.1 coordinate 1,194, forward strand.
TGCCATCGGCCATTACCGAGGTTGAGCGACGTGCCGTGACCGATGCGGCTCGGCGTGCCGGTGCAGCGGATGCGAACCTCATCGAGCAACCGATGGCAGCAGCCATCGGTGCCGATCTTCCGATTGATGAACCGGTTGGCAACATGGTCATTGATATTGGTGGAGGTACCAGTGAAACGGCCGTGATTTCGCTCGGTGGAATTGTTGCACTCGAAGCTGTTCGTGTGGGGTCGTTCGACATCGACGCTGCAATTCAGAATCACATCAGGCGTGAGCACGGCATCGCGATCGGCGAGCGAACTGCAGAGGAAATCAAGATTGCAATCGGCTCAGCAGCTGAAACCGTCGATGAAGCGACCGCAGAGGTTCGTGGTCGAGACCTCATGTCTGGGCTGCCGAAGACCGTCGTGCTGACCCCCGAAGAAATTCGAGAGGCGATCGAGGATCCTGTGTCATCAATTGTTGCCTCCGTCGTGCGGTGTCTTGCGAAGGCCCCTCCAGAACTCTCTCAGGATTTCCTCGTTCGAGGCATGTACCTGGTGGGTGGTGGCGGATTGCTTCGCGGGCTTGCTGCTCGCATCGAACGAGAGACGGAAGTGCCTGTTCGGATGTCGAATGTGCCGCTAGAGGCAGTCGTACTCGGTGCCGGTCATGTGATTGAGCACTATGACGCGCTTAAAGGCATGTTTATGGGCGTCCGACGCTGACAACATCACCGTTACCGGTTGTGATGACGAGTTCCCCTCGGTGATCACGCTCGATTGAGGTTGGGAAATTGACGGCCGCAAGTTCCACGCTCGTGCCGGTGACGTGATTGAACGCGCTCATCACTCCAGTGCAGTAATCGACGTAGACGTACCAGCCCCAGAGGTCGTCGATGAGGTCACCTCGATAGACGACCCCTCCAGTGATTGAGCAGGCGCCATCAGTGTGGGGGTACGTGAAGATGGGTTCAGCCTCAGTTGAACGCGTGTCTGGGGCAACATCGTTGTTGTAGGGCTCGAAACCCTCAGACGAACTCCACCCAAAATCGATTGCTCTTCCACCAATGATGCTGTCACCGGCTTCGACACGGTTGATCTCTTCGTGATCACTCTGTCCGACATCGGCGACCCATAGGTCAGCAGTCAGGGGGTCGACGTCGATGCGCCACGGATTTCGAAGTCCACTTGACCACACCTCTCCGAGCGCAACACCGATGTACGGATTGTCATCGGGAATCACATACCCGCCATCAGCAAGCGGGATGATTCGTAAGAGTTTGCCAAGCGGGTCATCAAGGTTGTGTGCATGTCGTTGCGGGTCTCCACCCGAGCCACCATCGCCGACCGCAATGAGCAAGCTCCCATCTGGCAACACCTCGAGATCGCCGCCATTGTGATTGCCATATGGTTGAGAGATCGTCATGATCGTTACGAGATTGTCGCTGTCGAATGACCCGTCCGCGGATCTAGGTGCGGAGGCGATGATGGTGGTGCCTTCAGATCCCTCTTCAGACGAGGTGAAGTTGAGAAAGATCAATTCGCCGTCGGCCGAGATTGCCGCACCGAGGAGTCCTTGTTCACCGTTATGACGGGTGAGATGAGAGATGTCGAGGACAACTGCCGGGGTTGCGTCAGCAAAGCTGTAGATGACTCCGCGCTGTTCCACGACGAGAAGTCGTTCTCCCACGGGGTCGGCAACGGCATCGCTCAGTGCCTCAAATGATGTGTCAGTCGATAGTGAGACTGTTGGTGTCGTTGCTGCTGGTTCGGGCGAACGTTCGACAGCGGTGGCGACCAAGGTTGTCGTCGTCGCTGGTTGCTGTGTGGCCAGCTCAGGAGCGGTGACAACTCCAGAAATTGCAGGCGTCACTTCGTCAGTCGATGGGCCACATGCCGCAATGCATGCTGAGATCACAATTGCGGCGAGTGGACGTCGAATCATCGCTCGAGTCGGATGAGGCCCTCTTGAACAACGTTGATTGCAAGGTGGCCGTCAGCGTTGTAAATCGACCCAGCTGCTAAGCCCCTTGCGCTCGATGAGGAAATCGCATGTTGCTCATATAGCAACCAATCATCGGCTCGGAATGGCCGATGGAACCACATCGCGTGGTCCAGTGACGCCATTTGTACTCCGTCGAACCAGTTGCGGCCATGTGGGAGCAAGGTGGTGTCGAGCAATGTCATATCGCTGGCATATGTGACGATGCAGGCGTGCAGAGTGGGGTCAGAAGGAAGTGTCCCGTTGGCGCGCATCCACACCTTCTGACCATTCGTTCGCTGATTTCCGCGTGACATCGGGTCGCCGTTGACGTACCGCACATCGATTGGACGAGGTGTGTCGTACATTGGCCCGATCTTGTCTTTGTAGGGCTCCATGCGTTCTTGAAAGTTCGGCAAGGTCTCAGGTGCCGGTACATCGATCGGGGCAGGATTGTGATGATCGAGGCCAGGCTCTTGGTCATGAAAGCTCGCCTGAAGGTTAAAAATTGCTCTTCCGTGTTGGATGGCAACGACGCGACGAGTTGAAAAGCTCTTCCCGTCTCGAATTCGGTCCACCTCATACACGATTGGAACCTTCGGGTCACCAGGGCGAAGGAAATATGCGTGGAGAGAGTGGACGAGCCGACCTGGTTCCTCCACCGTGCGAGCAGCAGCGACAAGAGCTTGGCCTGCAACTTGGCCTCCAAAGACCCGCTGGCGATCTTCATCCGGAGACAGGCCACGGAACAGGTTGACTTCGATCGGTTCAAGATCGAGAAGGGTGATGAGTTCGTCTAGTGCTTCTTGCACATCTCCATCCTGCCATCACATAGCCTTATTTCGTGCAATTGGATGATGAGAAGCAACGCGTGCTCGCTGGAACGAAGGGTTTTATGCCAGATGATGAAGGTGAGGCTCTCTTCGTCGCTGCTCAGCAGGTCTGTCGGTCGGAAGTTGATGGTCCGATTGTTGAGATTGGGTCGTATTGCGGGCGCTCGACGATCTGGCTTGGAGCGGCCGCGCAATCAGAGGGGCGGGTCGTTGTCACCGTTGACCATCATCGAGGTTCGGAAGAAACCCAAGCAGGCTGGGAACATCATGACCCTGAGGTTGTTGATCCTCGAATCAGCAAAATGGACACGCTGCCGTTTCTGCGCAGGACGCTCTTCGACGCTGGGTTAGAAGACACAGTGATCGCCGTCGTTGGAAAATCTCCGGCCGTGGCTTCGGTGTGGGGCCAAGAAATTGCCATGTTGTTCATCGATGGCGGTCACGCAGCAGAGCACGCCGCTGCTGACTACCGGTCATGGGCGCCGCATCTGGCAAAAGGTGGCGTGCTTGCCATTCACGACGTATTTGCACACCCCGCAGACGGGGGTCAGGCCCCGCACGATGAGATATATCAACCCGCACTTCGCTCGGGAGACTTTGCTGAATTTAGTGCGACTGGTTCGTTGCGGTTACTGCGACGGCTGTAGCGAAATATCTTGACGTTCGAGCACGATGAACGACAGAGCTGCCAAGGTCATAATCGTCGCTCCAACAATTCCGAGCAGTTGGGGGCTCACTGCGAACATTGCACCGCCGATGAGTGGCCCGATGACACGTCCTCCAGCCATGTAGGCCTGAGCGTCACCTGCACGCTCAGCGGGGTACTTCGAGTGAGCGGCAAGCACCGAAAAACAGGCGGGAACCGCCATCCAGAAGAAAAACCCCCACGAGGTGACCGCGAGCGCAAACGCGATGGGGTGATGGGCGAATCCGAGAGCGATCGCACAGACCGCGGTTGCAAAGATCCACAGCCCAGCGTGGCGGCGTTTCCCAGAGAACCGTGATGAGGGTATTCCTGCGATCGAGTTGCACGAGTACACGAGTGAAACGAGAAGTGCAGACATTCCGA
>JALRDI010000070.1 GCA_023257035.1 Ilumatobacteraceae bacterium
CTCGCCGACGAGCTCCGCCATGAAGCCGTTGGCGACACCGTCACCTGGGTGCACAACCGCAACATCAACTACACGAACGTCTGCACCTTCAAGTGTCGTTTCTGCGGATTCTCAAAAGGCCCGATGTCGCTAAACCTCCGAGGCACGCCGTACCTCCTCACCTTGGATGACATCGCGGAACGTGCTCGCGAGGCCGAAGAATTAGGTGCGACCGAGGTAACCCTTCAAGGTGGGATTCACCCTGACTTCGACGGTGACTATTACATCGACGTCACCCATGCTGTTCGCAGTGCTGCACCGTCAATTCATGTGCACGGATTTACTGCACTCGAAATCACAGAAGGCGCAAAACGCCTCGGCGAAGATCTCGTGACGTACCTCGGACGGCTCAAAGAAGCCGGTCTTTCATCGCTTCCTGGAACCGCCGCCGAAATTCTCGATGACACCGTTCGCGCTGAACTCTGCCCCGACAAAATCACATCCGCCGAGTGGCTTGACTGCCATGCCGCCGCCCACGAGGTTGGGCTTGGGTCGAATGTGACCATGATGTTCGGATCTATTGAGCACCCAAGGTCTTGGGCCAAGCACTTCATCGTGACCCGAGATCTGCAAGCAATGACCGGTGGATTCACTGAATTTGTGGGTCTGCCATTCGTACACATGGCCTCACCGATCTATCTGCAACGCAAAGCTCGTCGCGGACCGACATTCAGAGAAACGCTTCTTATCCACGCGATTGCCCGAATCGTCTACCGCGGCCTCATCGACAACATTCAGCTGTCATGGGTAAAACTTGGTGAGCACGCAAGTCGTCAGTTGCTGCAAGCCGGCTGTAACGACCTCGGCGGCACTCTGATGGATGAAAACATCTCGAGGGCGGCAGGTGCTGCGCACGGCCAAGGAATGACAGCTGAGAACTTCTCACACCTCATTGAGCCACTCGGACGGCGCCTCTCGCAGCGCACAACGTCGTACGGCCGAGCTGATCAGCCCAGCGCACAAAGCAAAGAATCTGTGTCGTAGCGGCCGAAACCGCCTAACATCTGCTCGTTACATTTTGGTCGTCCGCTAGGAGGCGGCCAGCAAGGCCCTACAGGAGGCACTTTCACCGTGGATATGATCCCTTACCTCGCCGCGGCTTCGGCTATCGCCGCTTTGCTGCTGGCGGCGTATTACTACAAGGCCGTTGAGGCTGCACCTGCGGGTAACGACCGCATGGTGTTCTTGATGACCGAGATTCAAAAGGGCGCTCGCGCCTTCCTTCAGGCCGAATACAAGTGGGTCTCAATCTTTGTGGTTGTGCTCGCAATTCTTTTGGCCATCGTGATTGCCCCGCTTGCTGCGGTGTCATACGTTCTTGGCGCTGTGCTCTCAGCGACTGCGGGTTACGTCGGTATGACCGTCGCAACGATGGCAAACGCCCGCACCACAGAAGCAGCTAAGTCAGGCCCGTCGAAGGCACTGCCTGTCGCATTCCGCGGCGGCGCCGTCATGGGCTTCTCAGTTGCAGGCCTTGCATTGCTCGGACTGATGTTCACGTACTTGCTGTTCGTCGTCTGGCTTGAAGTCGACAACGCCTTCAACATCGTGACCGCGTTCGGTCTTGGTGCATCATCTATCGCGCTCTTCAGCCGTGTTGGTGGCGGTATCTACACCAAGGCCGCTGACGTTGGCGCCGACCTCGTCGGCAAGGTTGAAGCAGGTATCCCTGAGGACGATCCTCGCAACCCTGCGACCATCGCCGACAACGTTGGTGACAACGTTGGTGACGTCGCTGGTATGGGAGCTGACCTCTTCGAGTCGTACGCAGGGTCGATCATTGCTCCGATCTCATTGACGGCATTCTCAGCCAACCTCATCGCAAGCGACAATGGCACCGACGGAATCGTTCAGCTTCTCGTCTTCCCGATGGCCATCGCATTTGTCGGAATGATCGCTTCGATCATTGGCTCGTTCTTCGTGAAGGGTGGCGACTCAACTGATAGCCACGCACTCAGCAAGGCGCTCCACATGGGAACGAACGTTGCAATGGGCCTCACGGTCATTGCGACGGTCATCATTGCGTACTACCTCTTCGGCGGAGACCTCTTCGACAAGCCATGGGGCCTCGCAGTCTCAGTTATCGGCGGACTCGTAGTTGGTTGGGCACTTGGTAAGACTGCAGAGTTCTACACCTCAGACCAGTTCAACCCGGTGAAGAAGATTGCGAACCAGTCAGAGACCGGCCCAGCAACCACGGTGCTTGGCGGAATCAGCACCGGCATGGTGTCAGTTGCAGCTTCGGTTGCCCTCATTCTCATCGGTGTCGGCGTTGCCTACTGGGGTGGAGAGCAGACGCTTGGTGCAGGTGGCGGTATCTACGGCATCGCAGTTGCCGCAATCGGCATGCTCGCAACCACTGGAGTGGTTGTCTCCGTTGACGCGTACGGCCCAATCGCCGACAACGCTGGCGGAATCGCCGAGATGGCTGAACTTGACCCTTCAGTTCGTAATGTGACCGACGCTCTCGACAGCTTGGGTAACACCACGGCTGCTGTCGCAAAGGGCTTCGCCGTTGGTTCAGCTGCTCTGACCGCTCTTGCTCTCTTCAAGAGCTTCGAGTTCGCGATCATTGATGCGAACCCAGCGAAAGCTCTCAACCTCAACGTCGGAGAGGTCGATGTCTTCATCGGACTCTTCATCGGCGCAGGCCTCCCATTCCTCTTTGCAGCACTCACGATCGATGCCGTCGGCCGTGCAGCGCAGCAGATGATTGAGGAAGTGCGTCGTCAGTTCCGTGAGATCCCTGGTCTCCGTGAAGGCAAGGAAGGCGTCGTTCCCGACTCAGCTCGCTGTGTTGCAATTTCAACTGAGGCTTCGCTGAAGGAAATGATCATTCCTGGCGCACTCGCAGTCGTCGTGCCACTCATCACCGGGTTCATCTCAGTGAACGCTCTTGGCGGACTTCTCGCAGGTGCACTCGTCACCGGCTTTGCCCTCGCCATCTTCATGGCGAACGCCGGCGGAGCATGGGACAACGCCAAGAAGTACATCGAGGCCGGCAACCACGGCGGTAAGGGTTCTGACCCTCACAAGGCTGCTGTTGTCGGCGACACCGTTGGTGACCCATTCAAGGACACCTCAGGTCCTGCAATGAACATTTTGCTGAAGGTCATGACGATCGTCAGCCTGGTGTTTGCGGGCGCATTCGTCTGATCCTGTTCAGACGTTAAGAACGTTCAGTGGCGGTGGGGCTTAGCTCCACCGCCACTTTCGTTTTCCGGAACCATCAGCGCATTGCGCGGGCTCTATGTCTCAGCAGCAACGAAATCAATGAGTTGCTCCACCGCCCCAACCAATGAAGACTCAAGGTCAGCAAATGACGACACCGAGTTTCGAAGCTTTGGCCAAAACCCCTCAAGGTTCACACCGATGGCATCACACAGCCCTTGCTTCCACGGGATGCCCTTAGGAACATCGGGCCACGACTCAAGCCCGATCGTTCGTGGCCGAATTCCTGCCCACACATCGACGAACGGGTGACCCGTGATGAGCACGTGATCATTGTTAACCGAATCCGCGATGCGTTGCTCTTTTGACCCATCAACCAGATGATCGAGAAGCACCCCGAGGCGACGGTCATGTGCTGGTTGAAATTCGTGAACTCGAAGAACAAGGTCATCAGCACCATGCATCGGCTCAACGACAATTCCCAACTCTCGGAGTTCGTCTCCCCACACATGTTCGAGGAGCTCCGCATCGTGTGTTCCCTCAACCCATATGCGATGAGGCTGGGCTACCCGAGCCCTTGAGGCGCCGCTCGACCTGTCGCCGATAAAACCGCCAGCAGCAGAGACTGTTTGAGTGAGTACTGGTGTTGCTTCGGGACGCTTGAGAGTGACGGGCTTTCCGTCAACGAGAAATCCGCCTGGCTTCCACGTGAAGTGCCGTAGTTGCTGCTTTCGGTCACGCAGAGTGACGCCCTCAAATGACCATCGAACCACGTCGCCCACAAATCCGCTCGAACGGTCTTCAATCACCATTCCTGCTTCAGCAATGATCGTTGGATAGGTAGGTCGACGGCGAGCAGCCTCGAATTCATCAAGGATGTCTCGGGGTCCTCCGGTAGCCATCCCTTAAGAGTGGCAGAGGGAACCTTTCTGTCGGTGGCATCGTCAAACACTTCATGAAGAGGCATCAGCGTTCACGCAACTCACGTTTGCTCGCAATCATTTCTGCAGGTCTGTTCACCCTTGCTGCGTGCAGTTCAGGTGGTGATGACGCGATGGAGGCATCAGGTGCGTATTACGCCGACGCGGAAGAGGAAATGGCATACGAAGAAGCCGCCGCAGATTCTGCAGCGGCGATGGATGTCTACCAAAGCGACGATGGGGGTTCCTTGGAGAACGTTGTCGACACCTCTGTCGAGCAACGAGATCTCATCATTGAAATGGGAATTTCCATCGAATCTGATGACATCGCAGCCTCCGTTGGCGCAATTCGCTCGTTTGCGACCACGGCCGGCGGAGTGATCACGAGTAGCAATATTGGGTTACGTACCGACGACCAGGAAAATGGTTGGGCCACGATCGTCGTACGGGTGCCTCCTGAACGGCTTGATTCGTTTCTGGTGAATCTGGATGATCCAGAACGCGTTGGCACCCTTACCTCGTCGAACACCTGGACACAGGACGTCACAGAGCAGTTGGTTGAGCTTGATGTTCGTATCGAGAATCAGCGTGAGTCTGTCGCTCGAATTCGCGAACTACTTGCAGAAGCAAACGACCTCTCCGATGTCGTCACACTCGAATACGAGCTCAGCCGCCGCCAAACCGACCTTGAAGTGCAACTTGCCCGGCAGGCGTCGCTTGAGGGCCGTGTCGCTCTCTCAACTGTCACGATCGACCTCTACTCCCCCGGCGAGGCACCTACGCCAGAGCCTGAGCGCACAATTCTCTCGGGCTTCACCGATGGCTGGAATTCATTCGTCGGCACCGCAAGCTCCCTCGGGTGGTTCGTTGCCGCTGCGAGCCCTTACCTAGGCGCCATCATCATTGTGTTGCTGGTGATCGGAACGATCAAGCGCCGTGGTCGGTCGACGGAAGGCTGACCTCTACCCAGCCTTCAGCGGTGAGACCTAGGGCCATAAACGAATGTTCTGGCCCAGCAATAACTGCATCTACCTGCTGGGCTGATTGCCTCGGGAAGAGGCCGCCCGAGGGCTCACTACCGATGGGCCACCAACGGTGACAGCGCCAAGCCGACACCTCCTCAATCTCAATTGTTGGTCGCCCGAGCACCTCAACCACCCCATGCATCACACCAACTTGTTGGTATCCGGTTCCGGAGTCGAGAGATGCTGCACCTGCCGTGGCGTACCACTCGAGGTCTGACGCAACCGGCGTCGGAACTCCGAACCCCGTTCTGGCAATTTCTATTGGATCATCAACGGCTGCCGCCCGAGACTCGTTTGAAACTGTCCACTGCCGGTGAGGTGATTCACAAAGATGCTCCGCCCATAGCAACTCACCTTTCACGAGACCCAACGATGACCGCATCCGAACGTTCCAATCTGAGATGTGGAGTAATGGTTCTCCCGGCACCCGCCAAACCCACCAGTAGCCGAGTGTCCGTGAACGCTCATCAGCCCGATGCCCACATAGCCCAGCCACACCATCGGGGCGCCACCAACCGAACCACCACTCGTCAATACAGCCCTCATGTGAGCCCTCATCGGCCGGTTCGATGTCCACTCGCGGCAGAATAGGGTTCCTGTGAGTACCGATGACAACTACAACGATGAGATGATCGACTATCTCTCGCTCGCCTGGATACGTGAACTCAGTCGCGAAGTTCGTGAAAGTGATGAGTTAGCGGCTCTTGCAAACCGTCACTCGATCGGTGTTACCCAGGTCGTCGAAGATGGCCCTGATGGTGATGTCACCTATCACCTGCAGGTCGCTGATGGCTCCGCTGCCTTCGGAGCAGGGCCAGCTGACGCTGAGGACGTAAAAATGCAGCAAAGCTATGAGACAGCTGTCGCGGTCGCCACCGGTCAGCTCAATGCTCAAGAAGCGTTTGTCACCGGCAAGATCTTGCTGTTCGGAGATCGAGAAGCCCTGATGGGTGCTCAAGAGGTATTCGCTGCACTCGACACTGTCTTCAACTCTGTACGGGCACGCACTCGCTACAACATCTAGGTGCTCGCCTAGTCTCTGTGCATGCCAATTCACTTGCGTGCAGAACCTGGGGACTACGCCGAGAACGTGCTGTGCCCCGGCGATCCACATCGATCAACTCACATTGCAGAGACCTTTTTTGATCCCGGTTATCGCCTTGTCAACTCTGAGCGCGGAATGCTCGGGTACACCGGCACCTTCGAAGGTCAGCCAATCAGCGTGCAGACAACAGGCATGGGTTGCCCATCAGCAGGAATTGTGTTCGAAGAACTCGCTCAACTCGGTGCCCGACGCTTTGTCCGAGTGGGGACCTGCGGAGGACTTCTCGATGGAATGAAGATGGGCGACACTGTGATCGCGATGAGTGCAACCGCAGATGACACAACTCCGCTTCGCTACTCAGGGGTCAGCGGGTTCTCCCCTACTGCGACGTTTGGGCTCGTTCGCTCAGCTGCCGATCTTGCTGCAGCGGAGGGCAGCACAGTTCACGTTGGGCCGATCGTGACAAGCGGCCTGTTCTACGACCCAGACCCAACCGCGTTCGCCAAGTGGAAATCAACCGGTCATATCGGTGTTGAGATGGAGGCCGCAATGATGTACACCGTCGCTGCAACTCACGGCATTGAAGCCCTTGCGATGATGACCGTCTCAGATGTGCTCGGCGCTGATGGCTCGACGGTCCGCATTTCGGACGAAGAACTCAGACGTGGCGTCGACACGATGATGCATATCGCATGCCGTGTGGCCGTGTCGTGATGTTGATGTAGCCAGGCAAGCCGGCAACACAATCAGATCAAGCCAAGTTCACGAACAGCGTCACGCTCTTCAACGAGTTCGCCAGCAGATGCATCGATCTTTCCACGGCTGTAGTCGTCAATATCGAGGCCCTGGACAATCTTGTACTCGCCATTCTCGCAAGTGCAAGGGAACGAGGAGATGATGCCCTCAGGAACGCCGTAAGAGCCATCTGATGGGATCGACATCGATACCCAGTCACCAGGAGCCGTTCCGAGCGACCACGAGCGGATGTGATCAACTGCTGCGCTCGCTGCTGACGCTGCTGAAGAGGCACCACGAGCCTCGATGATCGCTGCGCCACGCTTTGCGACCGTCGGGATGAATGTCGAATCAACCCATTCGTGATCGTTGACTGCTTCGTAGGCGTTCTGCCCATTGACTTCGCAGTGGAACAAATCGGGATACTGCGTTGTCGAGTGGTTGCCCCAAATCGTCATGTGGCGAACATCGTTCACTGAGGCGCCGAGCTTCTGGGCGATCTGAGTGACCGCACGGTTGTGGTCAAGACGGGTCATCGCCGTGAAACGACCAGGATCGAGATCTGGTGCGTTCTGCTGGGCGATCAGTGCGTTCGTGTTCGCCGGGTTTCCGACAACAAGCACCTTCACATCACGCTTTGCAGAGCGTGACAATGCCTCACCCTGTGGCTTGAAGATGCCACCGTTGGCTGAAAGGAGATCTGAACGCTCCATCCCAGCCTTGCGGGGCATTGCGCCAACGAGCAGGGCAACATCAGCATCGCCGAATGCGACATCGGCATCGTCGGTGCAGGTGATTGAGCTGAGCAGAGGGAATGCCGAATCATCAAGTTCCATCTTCACGCCCTCGAGCGCACCGAGAGCGGGAGTGATCTCCAGCAACTGCAATGCAATTGGCGTGTCAGGACCCAACATCGAACCTGATGCGATGCGGAAAAGAAGCGAGTAACCGATCTGGCCGGCGGCACCGGTGACCGCCACACGTACTGGAGTTGTCATGGCCTCCAGCGTACGCCCGTCGATGATGTTTGACCCAAACGGACAGTGTTCACTGCGCAGATATCTGCACCGTTGGATCTATGTTCCCGTGATATTGCGAATCACATTTGCGTAAAACACTTGGCCATCCCCAAGAAGGTGGATTCCGTCATCGCCAAAACATGATCCTGAGCAATTCTGTGACTCGCTCAGCCAGTCGACGACCACAATGTTGTCGTCCTCTGAATCAATCGATGCAAGCAGTTCATTATTTGATGAACGCCACGCGAGTTCACCTCTCACGTTCAGCATCACCACGAGAGGAACATCGTTGACAATTTCCAAGAAGGTTTGAAGGTCGGCTTGAGCAATCGGGCCATTTGTTCCGAGGTGCACCACCAGTACATCACCGAATGTGCCTGCATCTTTGAGTTGCTGAAGGAACTCGAGCGTTCCTTTCAGTTGGCGACTCTTCTCGGCATTGACGGTGTAACCGCGCTCCCGCAGCACTCCGGCTGCTCCGAGCATCACCGAATCTCCAATCGCAAGGAATTGGACCGGTTCACGCTGTGGGGTGACCACTGCTGTCGAAACCGATGTGGTCGGCACCGCAGCCACGTCATCGCTTGAGGACTCGCTTTGATTGTCGTCAGAAGCGCTGGCCGTCGTGACCTCTCCAAGAAGTTCTTCGACAGAGGTGACGTCTTGTTCACCAGCCGCAATCGATGCTTCAATCTGGTTGAGTTCAAGATCTGCGGTCGCTACCCGAAAACCAGCAAACCCCACGACGATCACACCAATGAGCCCAAGCCCGGCGACAATCCGTCGTGTCTGCAATGGCCACGCCTCGGCGCGAGCAGCGGTTTCAGCTCTAAAGCGACCTTTGCGTATCGGCATCTCGAGATACCGATACGAAGCCTCCGCCACCGCAACCGTCAGCAACATTGCGATCACAAATTCGACGAGTGACAAAGGCACACCAGCAACGCGACGGATGACCTGGTAGATCGGCCAATGGAAGAGATAGAGCCCATACGAGCGGGTACCTAGCCACAACAGCGGTGGCACCGACAACGCTCGGCCAACAACCGAGCCGCGATGAACCAGTGCTCCGAGAACCGCCAGTGTCGCAAGGTCGGTCCACAAGAAACCGCCCCGCATGAGCGCACCATCAGCAACCGTTCCCGCCCCTGACGGGTCGGCCATGAGGTAGTGAACTCGCGCAACGAGTATGGCAAGCGCCCCAAGACCAATGATGGCCACGGCGTCAAGACGAGCAGGTCGCTGACCCAGCTTTCCACGCACCACTGCATTCGGTCGCCACACCATTGCAAACGCTGCACCAAGCAGCAGACCTGATGCTCGTGTCGGAGTCGAGAGGTACAACACATCGGCAATTGAGAAACAACGACCCGAAATTTGCCAGTACGCATCAGGCGTGACCGAGCATTCACCAATTGGTCCGCCGTGATGCAACAGCGCAACAAGCAGTGTGATGGCGAGAGCACTACCCACGAAAATGAGAACAACCCGACCGACTCGGACGACGCCTCGGCGAGTGATTGCGATCATCACCAATGGCCACAGCAAATAGAACTGCTCTTCAACCGCAAGGCTCCACAAGTGACGAAGTGGCGCAAAATCTCCGCTCGCTGCATAGCCAGCACCAACCCACAACTGGAACCAGTTCGAGCCATAGAAGAAGCCGGCAATGATGTCGCCCCGGACTTTGCCCAGTGTTTCAGGGCGTAACACTGTTGCGACAACGGCCACCAGTGTTAATACGGCAAACAGTGCAGGAAGCAGACGTCGCGCTCGCCTTGCCCAGAACGATCGAAGGTCGATTGCCCCATCACGGTCATGCTCTGCAAGCAATAGCAACGTGATGAGATACCCACTGAGCACAAAGAAGACCTCAACACCGAGGAATCCACCAGGGAGCCACGAACTATTTGCGTGGTAGACCATGACCGCAACAACCGCAAATGCCCGCAGCCCGTCAAGCGCCGGCAAATACGGCACTTTCGACAGCGAATTCGGGCGCTGCGCTGCACCTGATCGATCGGAGGTCATCGACATTGCTCCCAGTATCGCCGCTAAAGACGAAACTTTGTCGGCTAGTGACGGAAGTGTCGGCGTCCGGTGAAGACCATTGCAATCCCCGCCTCGTTCGCGGCTGCAATCACTTCATCGTCACGCACACTTCCTCCGGGCTGAACTACAGCACGAATGCCCGCTGCCACTGCGGCATCGAGGCCATCTCTGAACGGGAAGAACGCATCGCTCGCGCACACTCCACCTTCGGCACGACCGGCCGACCGTTCTGCAGCAATTCGAGATGAATCCAGTCGGTTCTGCTGGCCAGCGCCAATTCCGAATGCCTGTCGATCCTTGGCGAACACGATTGCGTTTGATGACACGGCAGCACAGACCTGCCACGCAAATTCGATATCCGCCCATTGTTCGGCTGTCGGTTCGACATCGGTGACGACCGACCAATTTTGGCGATCAGTGACGACGTCGTCGGCAGTTTGAATGAGCAGACCACCGTCAACTGTTCGGACATCAAGTTGTCGGGCTTGGGGCTCTCGTGCAGACAACACCCGAAGGTTGGCCTTCGCCGTAAGAACCTCTAGAGCGCCCTCTTCATAACCTGGGGCGACCACAACCTCGGTAAACACTGGTACAAGAGACTCTGCCATCGATCGGGTGACCGGCCGATTCACAGCAACAATGCCGCCAAATGCACTCACCGGGTCACAGAGATGGGCGTTCGTGTACGCCTCTTCGATCGTGTCAGCACTCGCCACCCCACACGGGTTCGCATGCTTCACGACAACTGCTGTTGGTTGTTCAAACTGGTGGACGAGGCGCCATGCTGCCTCGGTGTCGTAGACGTTGAGATAACTCATCGCCTTGCCACCATGTTGCGTCACCGACTCCCACCATCCTGACGTACCGTCAGTGCCAGTGAGATCTCGATAACGAGCTCCGAGTTGATGTGGATTTTCGCCATACCGGAGGGTCTCCGCTCGCTCAAGAGCGAAATGGAGCGTCCTCGGGAGCTCATCTCGATCTGAATCGTCGTCGGTTGCGTCAAACCAGCGAACAATTGCGGCGTCGTATGCGGCCGTATGCGCAAATGCGTCTCTTGCGAGTTGTCGTCTGGTCGATGGCCGAACCGCGCCATGTTCGCGAATCTCGTCAACAACAGACTGATATGCATCAGGGCTGACGACAACCGCGACATCTACATGATTCTGTGCGGCGGCGCGAACCATTGCCGGGCCGCCAATGTCGATGAGCTCAACGCCGGGGGCAGAAGAAAACGGGTACAGATTTACGGCCACAAGATCGATTGGGTCGATACCGAACTCTTCCAAATCGGCCAAGTGAGCTTCATCAGACCGGTTCGCCAAAATGCCGCCGTGCACCTTGGGATGAAGCGTCACCACTCGATGACCAAGGATCGCCGGGAAGCCGGTGATCTCGGCAACATCTGTCACCGGGATTCCCGCTTCGGCAATCACCGATGCAGTTCCCCCCGATGACAGCAATGACCAACCAAGAGCGTGAAGTTCACGCGCAAATTCGGCTACACCACTCTTGTCGTAGACCGAGACAAGAGCGGTTGGCATGTGAGATCAGCCCAGGTTGGCGACGATTTCTGCCATCAGCTCGCCGGCTTCAGTCGGGTTGAGCCCGATCTTCACCCCGGCTTCAGCCAACGCATCCATCTTGCCTTGAGCGGTTCCCTTGCCACCTGAAACGATTGCGCCAGCG
>JALRDI010000082.1 GCA_023257035.1 Ilumatobacteraceae bacterium
GCACCTTGAATCGAATCTGGAGCGCTGAGGTACGTCAAACGTGCAGCAATCGCCGTTGGGGTAAACCCGTGGTCGGCAAGCGCAACAAGCACCGACTCGAACATGACCCGCTCATTTTCAGATGGTGGACGCTTCGCGACAAGCCAGAACGCAAGTTCACCGAAGGTGACCTTTCCGAGCATGTCTGATGCGAGATCCTTGCCAAGCAAGGTGATGGTGTCGGCATCTGAGGTGCCAAGTCCGGTTCTGAATGAAGGAGTTTCAGCCATGGTGAGCCTTTCGAAGTGTTGAGAGAAGTGAGTCGACTTCAGTTGTCGAGTAACCAGTTGCGGATCTCGTCGCTGTTAGCGCCAAGTGCGGGAGGAGCACTGTGGTAGCGAAGTTCTGAGCCCGAGAAAGAAATTGGATTACGCACCAGATCAACCTCGTTATCACCCTCACCCACGGTGACGCGCGGGTTGAGGCCTAATTGTTCAGCAAGACCGACACCTTCGGCGATGTTGTTAATTGGGCCACACGGAACACCCGCCGCCATGAGTTGAGTGAACAGGTCATCAGCCGACCACGTCGACATGGCGTCAATGAGCATCGGATGCAAGATGTCTCTGTTGGCAGTCCGGTCTTCGTTGCGGGCGAATCGCTCGTCATCGGCAAGGTGTTCGACGCCGAGCACCTTGCAAAGACCGCGGAACTGACGATCGTTTGCGGCAGTGATGATGACATCACGATCAGCAGTTGGCATCACTTGGTATGGGTAGACACTTGGGTGAGCATTGCCCATGCGCATAGGTACTGCTCCAGCAGCTGTGAACGAAGCTGAGTGATTGACTAGGCCTGAGAGTGCCGACGACAACAAGTTGACCTTGATGTGTTGACCAACTCCGGTCTCGTTTCGCTGATTGAGTGCAGCGAGAATGCCGATGAGACCGTGCATGCCGGTCATCACATCAAACACAGAAATTCCTGCTCGGAACGGTTCACCGTCTGGGCTGCCCGTGAGACTCATTAGCCCCGAGACAGCCTGTACAACAAGGTCGTATCCAGGAAGTCCCGCTCCACCCTCGGTACCGAAACCGCTAATCGAGAGATAGATCAGACCAGGGTTGTCATCTTTGACGTCGTCGTAGCCAAGACCGAACTTCTCAATGCCACCTGGCTTGAAATTCTCGAGCGCAATGTCTGCCCGCTGTAACAATGATCGGGCGACTTCGAGGTCATCATCATTTTTGAAGTCAAGAACAAGTGACTTCTTATTGCGGTTGATCGACATGTAGTACGTCGAAACACCGTCTTTTTCGGGAGGGGACCAGGTGCGCGTGTCATCGCCGGCTGGGCTTTCAACCTTGATGACGGTCGCTCCAAGGTCTGCAAGCAGCATTGAACAGTACGGACCGGCGAGAACCCGCGAAAGGTCAGCGACGATAAGACCATCGAGTGGGCCTCGGGAAGATGAAGGCTGATGATCAGCCGCTGCAGAGTTCAAGGGGGGTGCCTCTCTGAGATGATCAGGTGCTGCTACCTCGCCGGTAGCAGCACCACTTTCGAGCGGTAGTTGTTATTCCGACCGGTAGTTGTTGTTTGACGTGTGATCGCCTGCGAGCCAGCGCTCAAGAACCTCGTGGGCATCTTTCTGGCGGTCGGCGTTGATCTCGGCTGCGCCGGGTGCGTCAACGGTGAATTCGAGAACCATGCCATTTGGATCGGAGGTGTAGAGCGAGCGGCAGTAGCCATGCTCAAGCACAAATGTTGACTCAGGATTCCAACCCGCCTCCGTGAGCCGACGCTCAAGATCAGCCTGGACATCTTCTGTCACGTTGAGCGCAATGTGACGGAACGGCGATGGAGCTAACTCGGGGTCGAAGAGCGCCTGGTCTTCTGGATCAGCAAACTGGAAGAACGCCAAGGCGCTTCCATCGCCGAGACCGAAGAATGTATGGCAGTAGGTGCGGACAGCTCCGAAGAGTTCATCCTGCTCTGACCACGTTGCCATCAAAGGAAATCCGAGGATGTCCTCGTAGAACGCACGCGTTGCGGCTTGATCCTTTGTCACATAGGCCGTGTGGTGAAGGCGGCTTGGCAATTTGGAGGTGTCGATGGTGGTCATGATTTCCCTTTGCTGTTCTGACGTCGGTGACGCAGGGTTTGAACGTGCGGCTTACGCTACTGTCAGCCTGCCGCTGGCTCAAGTGGAGTAACCAATCTCTTCTTGTTCATATTCCGCTGTTACCGCTCTTCCCCCAAACCATGTCGCCACCGATCCCTTCCCTTTCACCGGTTGTGCTCGTTCATGGCGCCTGGGTTGGGCCACGGTGCTGGGACCCTGTCGTCGCAGAGCTATTGCGAGCAGGGGTGCATCCTCATGTTGTCACGTTGAAAGGTTCGGGTGAACGCAAGACTGAGAGCGGGCCGGACATCACGCTTGATGACCACATTGACGACGTTGTCGCGGTGATTAACGAGCACGACCTTCACAACGTGATCCTTGTCGGACACAGTTATGGCGGTCGGGTGATCACCGGTGTCATTGCAGCGCTTCCTGATCGAATCGCCCACGCGATTTTCGTTGACGCTCACGCGCCAGTTGCATCCGACGACGGTCCGACCGACGAGCGCCGTGCTCAAGCGTCGTCGAACGCTGGAATGCTCCCATTTTCGGGGTTCCAGCTTGATGCCGAACTCGTGGGGGACGACGCTCTGTACGAGTTACTGAAGCGCGACATCGTTGACCATCCATTTGGAACGCTCACAGCGTCGTGGCAGCACGAACTTTCACCGAAGGTGAAGAAAACGTACGTCAGGGCGTTGGGTGCTGATGCTGCACCGTTTGAGAAATATGCAGCGGCCTGCAGAAGTGATGCCAGCTGGTCGTATGTCGAACTTGACGGCCCACACATGCTGCAGTTCACTCACCCGCGTGAGCTTGCCACGGTCATCACCGGGGGCAACTAACTACGATCATGGTGTGCGTGATCCGTTAAATAGTCGCCTCGCTCCGTTCGGCACCACCATCTTCGCAACGATGTCGGCGCTTGCAGTTGAAACAGGGGCAATCAATCTTGGTCAAGGTTTCCCGGATACCGATGGACCGTCTGAAGTGCTCGATGCTGCAGTGAATGCAATCCGATCGGGTCAAAACCAATACCCACCAGGACTTGGGGTGCCAGAGCTCCGGCATGCGGTTGCCGAACATCAACGTCGATTCTGGGGGCTTGAATTCGATCCAGACACCGAAGTGTTGATTACCGCTGGTGCGACTGAGGCGCTCGCAGGTGCGCTGCTGGGAACGCTCGAACCTGGCGACGAAGTCGTCGTGTTTGAGCCGATGTATGACTCGTATCAGGCATGTATTGCGCTGTCGGGAGCGAAAGTTGTGCCGGTACTACTTCGTCCGACGCCAGATGGTTACCGCTTTGACGAGGACGAACTCTTAGCAGCGATCAGCCCAAAGACTCGATCGATTCTGTTGAACACTCCGCATAACCCGACCGGCAAGGTGTTCACTCGTGACGAGATCACATTCATCTCGTCACTTGCGATTGAGCACGACCTAATGGTCATCACCGATGAGGTATATGAGCATCTCATTTTCGATGGCCGTGAGCATGTATCGATGGCTGGTCTGCCTGGGATGCGCGAACGAACCCTCACCATTTCGTCGGGCGGAAAAACGTTCAACACGACGGGCTGGAAGATCGGCTGGATATGTGGCCCCCGAGAACTTCTTCGCGCTGCGATGAGTGCAAAGCAATTCCTTACCTATGTGAATGGTGCTCCATTCCAACCCGCGATCGCGGCCGGTCTGCGACTCGGTGACGACTACTTCACTCGACTCGCCGACGGGCTCGCAGACACCCGCAATCGACTCGGGGAAGGGCTCCGTGCAGCAGGGTTCAACGTGTTCCCATCCGAGGCCACCTACTTCACCACGGTTGACATCACTCCGCTACGACCAGACGGCGATGGTGTTGCCTTCTGCACCGAATTGCCGCACAAGATCGGCGTCGTCGCAATTCCGAATCAGGTCTTCTATGTCAACCCAGAGCACGGCCGTAATTTGGTGCGGTTCGCATGCTGTAAGCGACCTGAAGTGATCGATGCCGCTGTTGATCGGCTCGTCACGCTTGCGGCATAAGTGGCTTTCCCATCATTGCGACAACGATTCCGTAGGGAGTCGGTCGCTGCAAAAGTTCGGTGAAACCGAGCCGTTCATGGAATGCAAGCGACACATCGTTGCGTGGCTCGACATTGACTTCGAGACCAAACACCTCAGCGTCAGGCACCTCGATCAACCCAAGTCGTTCAGTCTCGGCATACAAGGCGCGGCCTACCCCATGCCGATGAAATGACTCATCGACTACGACCCGATCAAGGTAAATGAACTGGTCGTAGCTCTCTGAGAACCATTTGTAGTTCGAGCTGTCATAGTCGAGGCCGTGAGTCATTGTGAGTGAGAATCCCGCAGGGGCATCATCGACCCACGCGGTCAACGCGATCGCGGAACGTTCAAACAAGTAGGTGAATCGATCACCCTCGGCATCACTCACGGCAGGCACGTGCTGTTGGTTCAGGGCAATCACCCAGGAAAAGTCGTCCGGGGTCATTGCGCGCACCATTGTTGCCATGTCGTAAGTATGCGTTCGGCGCACCGCGTTTCGGCGAATGATCGGTGTCCGCAATGCATCAGTGTCGGAACTCGTTCTAATGTCGTTGCATGCTCTTTCAACGACGCACTGACATGATTCGCCCCGAAGAAGCGCTGCCTGGTCGTTCTGAATCAATGCCGGTCGCTGCGAGACACCCGGTGCTCGGCACACCAATGGTCGGGCCATGGCCAAAAGGTCACGAAACCATTTATCTTGCGATGGGTTGCTTCTGGGGTGCCGACCGCATCATGTGGCAAATTCCTGGTGTGTACTCAACTGCCTGTGGGTACATGGGTGGTTGGACGCCAAACCCGACCTATGAAGAAACGTGCACGTCCCAAACAGGGCACACCGAAATTGTGATGGTGGTCTTCGACCCGGAGCAGGTGAGCGTCGAGACATTGCTTGCGGCGTTCTGGGAAAATCACGACCCAACGACAGCGAACCGTCAAGGAAACGACATCGGTACCCAATACCGATCGGCAGTATTCACCACGACCCCTGAGCAACTTGCTGCGGTTGAGGCCTCTCGCGAGAAGTACCAATCGTCACTTTCCGCCTCAGGCTTCGGCGCAATCACGACCCAGATCTGTGATGCATCAGCAGCTGGCGATGGAGTCTTCTATTACGCAGAGGATTATCACCAGGGGTATCTGCACAAGCATCCAGGCGGCTACTGCAATCACGGCTTCTGCCAGGTTGCGTACGCAACCCAGTAGTCGTTACCTGTTACTCGGTTGCACTGAGTAGTTCGCCGGCACGAAGCTGGCTTGCGTACAACCCGTTTGCCATGACGAGTTCGTCGTGAGTTCCTT
>JALRDI010000121.1 GCA_023257035.1 Ilumatobacteraceae bacterium
TCGCCATCAACGACAACTTCGGCGAGAAGTTCAACAAGTTCACCATCACCAATAGTGCAGACATTGTTGATCGGAAGCGACGACCGTCGTTCTGTAATGATCTCTGTCATTAGCGCTGGCAGGTCGTCGACAGTTACCGCAGGAAGATCTGCGACGTCAACAGCAAGATCTGCAGTGGCCGCTTCGTCAACTGCCATTTCTTCGTCAGATGCCATCGACTCCTCTGCGACGATCGATTCCTCGGCGGCTTCGGGCATGGCCCCGGCAGCCGAATCACTTGCCTCATCGGCGGAGTCTTCCTCGTAGGCGAGTGAGAAGTCACCCTCTGACCGTTCGACGGTTGCCTGTTTCACTGACAGCTCCATTGAGTCATCGCCACCGGTTTGCAGTTGCAGAACGACGCCTGCACCAACAGCGACCACCGCGACCGCAGCAGCGACTCGCATCCATGACGTTGTTTGGCTGCGACGACGCGACGACAACTCGGTTACAACACTCGAAGGCGATTCTCCATCAAGTTGATCTATGACGGCCTGCACAGCTTGATCTCGAGCGCGATCCGTTACTTCGACTTCGTCGAGTAAGGCGGCTCGGAGGCGCGCAATGACAACCTCGTCAAGAGCGCCATCGTCTGGCGTCAACTGATTGACGTCGTCATCACTCATTGGTTGTCTCCACTGGTTAGACGGCCATCACCTGTATCGCGGTTCCCACCAAGTAATTCAGCGAGCATCGCTCGACCGCGTGAAATTCGTGACTTCACTGTTCCTACCGCAACTCCGCTGATGTCTGCGATTTCGCTGTAGTCGAGTTCAAGCACATCGCGCATCACCACAGCTCGGGCGAACTCAACAGGAAGAGCATCAAGGGCGGCCCGGATATCAGCACGGACATCTGTCCACTCGATTGCTGAGGTGATGTCGACGCCATCGGTCTTTTCGTCCTCAGATCCATCCTCGTGAGTAAGGCTGGTAGTTGAAGGACGACGGCGCTGCTTGCGAAGCTCATCAAGGCATGTTGTGGTAGCGACACGATGGCACCACGTGCTGAATGCGGCGTTTCCATGGAAGCCCGCAAGCCCCCTCGAAATGCGAATGAGTGACTCTTGTGCTTGATCTTCGGCCGCAGGTCGGCTCCCCATCATGCGGAAGCAGACGGCAAACACTCGTTGGTACTGCGCCATGAGAAGCGTTTCAAGCGCGCCCCGATCACCGGACTGTGCTCGCTGAACTAACGCAGACTCATTCAGGAGTTCGTTAGCCATTGCAGTTCACCGATTCGACCCCGGTACGGGTTCGCCGAAGAACAGGCATCGTCAGGTCCGAGCTCTTTCAACCAGATTGCGAGGTGGGTTGATGCTTCGGTGACAGAGACGGCGACAGCACCAGGTTCGACGCCGTAACTCATTGAGCCAACTTGCACCCATGATTCGAGTGACAGCGGCGGCTCCACGGCATCGGTTCGGTATACCTCAATTTGGAACGGCGCATTCAATGTTTCGAATTCGAGCCGGCCATTCGACAATTCCGGCAGAGTGACGATCAGCCCAACTCCGGGTTTCGCACCAAGGTATTGATCGTTGTAACACTCGGTCGACCATGCGGTATCGCGACTTCCATCGGCGATTGCGAGAGGAGCTTGGGCATCGTTTTCCGATCCGTTGTCACCGAATGGATCCCATGCAACTACTTCAAGTGAGGTTGAACTGACGGGTACTTGTGTTTCTGGCGAGAGCGAGTCTTCGACGTCGTCAAGCACGATTGGATCATCACTATTACGTTCAATCGCAGGCGCTGCCGTCACGTCAGGCAGCGGCGACACATTTGATGACGTTTCAGCGTCACGGTTAGTTACCACGAGGGCTGCGATTAAGAAGACGACGACCGCGGTAGCGAGGGCGATTGGAATCCACGGTCGACGAACAACGCGCGGCGTCGCGAGCGATGGATCATCGAAGAGCTGTGTCGGCGCGACGGGAGTAGTCTCTGGAACTGCCTGCGTAATGGTGGTTGTCACTCGAGGCAGGCGACCTGATTCGCCGGGTCGAACGGGTTGCGTGCGAGGGGTCGGCGGTTCGATCGGCGTTCCGTCAATTTGCGGCGGTGTTGTGTCGACATTCATCAACTCTTGACGGAGTTCCCCACCAGTTGCTGGGCGATGAGCCGGGTTTCTGGCGAGGGTTCGGTGAATGAGATTCACCAAACTGATCGGAAGTGTCGGACGAAGGTGTGCCAAGTCGGTCGGGTCTCGTTGCAGACGAGCGAGTGCGGTATCAGCATCGGATTGACCGAGAAATGGAACGCGACCGGCAAGACATTCGTACAACACCAACGCGAGCGAGTAGAGATCTGCACGTCCGTCGAGTTTGTGACCACGCACCTGCTCAGGTGAGAGGTACTTCGCAGTTCCCATCATCACGTTGTCGCTCGTGAGGTCGTCCTCTACGCCGTCAAGACCTTTGGCGATTCCGAAGTCGGTGAGGAGAACCCGCCCGTCCTCGGTGACGAGAATGTTGCCTGGCTTGACATCGCGGTGAACAAATCCGGCTGCGTGGGCAGCGTCCAAGCCCGCAGCAACAGAGGCCCCGATGTGGATCGTTAGTTCAGGGCCGAGACGCTTCTGGCTGTCAAGCACTTGTCGAAGGCTGCGTCCTTCAACCAACTGCATGACCACAGCCTGACGACCGTCATGTTCGAAGACATCGTGAACTGAGACGATGTTGGGGTGGTTGAGGCGCGCAACTGCAATTGCTTCTCGCCGAAAACGTTCTGCAACAACTTCATCGGTTGCGAGATTTGGCTTGAGCCATTTGACCGCGACTCGTCGATCAAGTTGTTCATCGACTGCAACCCAAACCTCTGCCATTCCACCTTGACCGATGCGGCGGTCAAGGCGATAACGACCGGCCAGAATCTGGACGTCATCTAGTTGGCTTGGCGAGCCGCGGGAGTCATCAAAGGAGGTCATGGACGACACGAACGCTAGTGCCAGCAGGCCTCATGATCGGGGAAATCCAGTCGAGTTGAGAAAACTTTGTTGCCGAGTCGACCTATCTGATTACAGGTCAGTGGGTGAATCTTGTTGAGAACTTCGACGCTGCTGACGCAGGTGGCTAATCCACCATGAAAGAAGCACAAGGATGAGACCAAAACCAACGAGGCGACCAAACCCAGAAAGGGTCATTGCTTTGGCGGTGATGGTGACGCCACTGACCACTGAAGTTCTCGATGGTGAGAGCACCTCAACCTCAACTTCGAACGAGCCGTTGGCTCGAGCTTCAACTGGAATCTGCAGCGAGTTCGTACCGGGTAGGAGCACCGTTTCGACAGGTTCGGCCGGGACGATGAGGCGGGGTGCATTCAGTTGAACAAGCACCGACAGCGGTTCAGTTCCATTGTTTTCAATAACGAGTGGCAAGGGTGTGTCGCGGCCTGTGAGATTCACCGTGCCGCTCATTGGAACCGAAACTCGTTTCCGAACTTCGACGGTTTCAGATGTGATGAGGTCAATCATTTCAACAACAAATTGACCGTCGCCTCGCTCATCGAAGAGATCGCTGAGCAGGTTCTCCCATCGCCTGACGAGTTCGTTCTCAGCGGTCAACATAGAACCGGTGTCATCAACGAGGCCTTGAAGTGAATCTGCAGTGAGCTGTCGTTGAGTGAGATCGATTGCGGGTGGATTGGGTTCAACAATTGGTCGGTTGTTAGGCGCATCAAATGGAAATTCTGAAACCGGGATGAATGCAATCGTTGGATCATCAATCAGAAGTTGCTCTATGGCGTTCACGATGTCTGGGTCTGGAAGAGACAAGCCCGGGGCTGCAAGTACAACTGACCTTGCGACGTCAGGCTGTGCTCGTCGATGTTGCATGATCTGCGCAGCGATCATGACAGCGTGATCTGTTGGCGTGCTTGACGGTGTGCCGGAGATCTCGCCGATGCCACCCGCGATAGTGATTGGCAGCGTCGCTTCTCCAAGGATCACTTCACCAGGACGAGTGACATCAACGCCGTCGTGTGGTGGTCCGCCGACATATGTGTCATCAGCCATGAGTAGACGGTTAGTGCCGAGATCTTTGAGAAGTTGAAGCCCTTCTTCAGTAATGGACTTAGACGTTGAACCATTGTCGACGAGCCACAACCCGCGAGTGGGGGTGACAGAAGGAAATAATTGTTGAAGAGCAGTGTCTCCGCTGTCGAGCTCGGTGATGAATCGATCATGTAGCTCAGCGACTGCGGCTGCCGATGGATCAATCTTCCGATACGGCAGCGAAAGCAGTTCGCCGCCATTGTCCGCAAGCAACTGATCAATATCAATGTCAGCAACTGATGGTGTGATCGTTCCGTCGATCAATGGGGCCGCGAGTTCGGGGGCAAATGCGAGGGACAGTGGAATCCGTGTTTGATTGAGTAACGCTGACAGTTGATCAACCTCTGAACTCACTCTCAAAAGATCGGTTTCAGAGAACGACTGATCTGATGGCGCCACCAATGTTGACCGACCGGTGATTTGAGCGACCGAAGAAACTGTCATCGGTGCTGCTTCGACGAACTGCCAACCAACATCGATCAACGTCACGTCATGAGCGATGACGGTTGTTCCACGGATGATTGACACTGACACCGGGGTGATACCGCTGTCGACATATTCAAGGACGTCGGCAAGGTGTGCGCTGTACCCGAGACGTGCTTGCAGAGGCACGTCAATGTTGAGAGAAACAATGTTGGTTTGTTCGTCGCGCAGGGCGAACTGATTGAGCGGTCCGGCAACGACGTCAATCACGCTTCCGGCGTCGCCGGCTATGACCTCTGACAGCGATTGACCATCGAGCGGTCGATGTAAAGCGACGCGCACGATGACAGCTGGCTGATGAATGTCTGGTGGCGTGATGTCGATGGTGCTGGTCGTTTGGGTTCCTGCCTGCGATGCACTGGTGCCGCCGGCTGTCGATGCATCAGATGTTGCGCTGTCGACAACCGTGACAACAGGCGGAGTTGCGCTGACCGTCTCTGGTTCCGTGATTTCCGGGGTGTTGATGTCAACGGTGTAGGCGAGTGAGACGTTCTCATCAGCAAAAAATGTCGAGGAGGTGAGTTGAATCCCGAATGTGTCGCTCTCTGAAGTGATTGAGGCGTGAACTGAAGGTGTTGCGGTAGTGAGCTGAGCGATTCCAGACGTCATTACAACGACAGCACAAAAAGAGAGGGAGCGTCGTAAACGTGTCATCACTGATTGCTGTCCATGTTGATTTCGGCAATGCAGAGTTGCTCAGACAATTCTGAAAATCCAAGCCGGTGATACAGGCGAAGCGCTCCTACGTTTCTCACCGAGGTATTCACGAGAGCATGATCGCAGCCTCGTTGTTGCATCCACTGCAAGGCGTCATATGACAATGCACGAGCGATGCCATTGCCTTGTTGAGCGGGAGAAACGGCGAGTCGCTGCAGGTATCCGACGTCGTTCGTGTACCCCGATAACGCAAAACCGATGACGGATTCGTTTTTAGTTGCGATGCGACGACTCCGAGAATGCAATGTTGCTCGGCGGGTGTCCATCAAGGCATCCCGGTGCTGAGCCCACTTTGGTCCGAACGCGTCAAGATCGACTGACTCGGCAGCTGAAAAATGCCGACGACGAAGCGCTCTGGTTCGAGAAGTTGACGCTGGTGGCCTGATTGGCTGTGAAAGATCGAACGACAACAAGGCCAGGGTGTCGATGATGTGAAACCCCTGGGCGAGCACCTTCTCGGCAGAGGTGGCTCGCAGTGCCCCCGTTCGAATCTTGCGAACACCAAGTGATGACGCACGGTTAACAAGTTCTACGAGATGCTCTGCGTTGATCTCCACGGTGTGATCTGTCTGAACGAGCATGGCGATCGTTGGATCAAACGGCCACTCACTGAGGTGAAGTGTGGGTTGAGACGACGATGCAACTGCGAGCGTGCGCGGCGAAGGTACACCGTCGACTGGCTGCGAGCGCTCGGATTGCATGATCTCTGACGGTAGCCGCCAACGGTGACTTTCTGGAGACGGTGTCGGCAGTAGCCTCGCATGAGTGATCCCCGCCCGGTTTGAACCCGTGCTCCAAGAACTTTCTCCGCTTGCGGAGCGCTTCCGAGATGCCGGGCATCGTCTGTATGTCGTCGGTGGCACAGTGCGAGATTTGCTTCTGGGTGATGATTCGTTTGGGGCGGCTGACGACATTGACCTCACGACATCAGCTCGGCCTGATGAAATTCATGCATGCCTTGATGGTTGGGCAGATGCGGTGTGGAACCAAGGGGAAAAATTCGGAACCGTTGGTGCGCGCATCGGCGATCGAGTTCTTGAGATCACGACGTTCCGAGCCGAGTCGTACACCGACGACTCTCGTAAACCACACGTTGTCTATGCAGACGACGTCGAGACCGATCTTTCGCGGCGCGATTTCACTGTGAACGCGATGGCTCTTGAGTTGACGAATGACACACCGACGCTCGTTGATCCGCATAACGGAGCCGTCGATCTGTTGCAACGGGTACTGCGTACCCCGCTGTCACCACAAGAAAGTTTTAGTGACGACCCACTCCGCATGTTGCGAGCCGCTCGGTTTGTCACGAAGTTGGAACTCGTTCCCGAAGAAGGACTGATTTCAGCGGTGACCGAGATGGCATCACGCCTTGAGATTGTCTCCGCAGAGCGAATTCGCGACGAGTTTGAAAAGATCATTTGTGCCCCACATCCGACTGCGGGTTTGTGGTTTCTTGTTGAGACAGGGCTTGCAGAGATGTTCTTGCCTGAA
>JALRDI010000149.1 GCA_023257035.1 Ilumatobacteraceae bacterium
TGAACTCCAACTTCACCACGGGACCAGGAGTTCTATTTATATCCAGCACCCCCAACGGGATTCGAACCCGTGCCGTCACCTTGAAAGGGTGATGTCCTAGGCCGCTAGACGATGGGGGCTTGTCCTCATCTCGTTGAAGGCGAGGTCACGTTAGCACCCTCTTCACGACGTTCCACCCTCTGGAGGCAGTGTTTCCGAAAGGCTGTTTACCACCCATTCCAACATCCAGCCCGACCACATATAGAGGTGATGTTCAGGGCTTGTGTCAGATTGCTCGTCGGCATCGGCCGCAGAGTCATCGTCGATAACACCGAGAGCACTCGCAAGGGTCACCCGTAGTGCGTTCAAGGTCTGTAGAAATGAAGTGAGGTCTGATTGATTCATGACCACGGAGTTGCCTTCGGCAGCTTCGAACGCAGCGACAACTGCGGTTATTGCGGTTCGACGCGAAGTGATGAGTTCTTCTCGCATAAGTCGCTGATATTCGGCATCAAGTTCTTCGTGCTCTGCTTCGTGATGTGTAAATGCTGGTGGAAAGAGTCGGTTTACGATGGTCGACTCCGCTCCGGAGTGGGCATGTTCGATGAGTTCGTCGAGCTGTCCGATCACCGTGGAAAGAACGTTTCGTTCATCGGGCTCAAGTCGAACAACCCAGGCGTTGTCGTCTTGCCGTTCCACCGGTGGTTTTCGTCGGAGACCCATCAGGTGGCCTCTTCAAGGGTGGCCCACAACCCGTGCTCGTGCAGTCGAAAGACATGCATTTCACATTGTTCACGATTTCCGCTTGCAACGTTCGCCCGACCTTCGTGGTGCACCGCAAGCATAAGTTCGGTCGCTTTTTCTGCGGAATAGCCAAAAAGTTTTTGCAATACGTAGGTGACATAACTCATGAGATTGACGGGATCGTTCCACACGATCACGATCCATTCGCGTTTATATTCGGTGTTCGCAGCGACGTCGACCTCAGGTGAAGTCATCGTGTCGGTCGACGCTGAAGCGGTGCGCAACGAATATGTCACATAGACAGTCTGCCTGATGGCGTTGGTCGGCACATCTGCGGGGTCGTACGATGGTCGCTATGTCCATCGGCAGTCGCCCTCTCGTGCCTTCGCGTATGGCGCCCGGTGGAGTTGTACACGGAAGTCGTCAACCTCGCGGCCGTGTTGGCGCGTTCGTCGCTCTCACGAAGCCTCGTATTATCGAACTTCTCCTCATCACTACCGTGCCAACGATGGTGCTCGCCGAGAATGGCTGGCCATCGACGTGGCTCGTTGTGTTGACGTTGATCGGAGGGGCGCTTGCTGCAGGTGGAGCGAACACCATCAATATGTACGTCGATCGAGATATCGACGCATTGATGGAACGTACCCGTCAGCGTCCACTCGTCACAGGTTTGGTTCAACCAAATGAGGCGCTTGTGTTTGCGACGGTGCTCGAGGTCGCAGCGTTTGCTGTCCTCTGGGCCTCCGCCAATTTTTTGTCTGCGGTACTGGCCCTGTCGGCGACGGCGTTCTATATCGGGGTCTACACCCTTTGGTTGAAGCGCACGAGTCGTCAGAACATCGTGATCGGTGGTGCGGCAGGGGCGGTGCCTGTCCTAGTTGGGTGGGCTGCCGTGACGAACAGTCTGTCGATTGTTCCGGTCGTACTGTTCGCAGTCATTTTCTTCTGGACACCCCCTCATTTCTGGGCGCTTGCATTGCGCTACGCCGATGACTACCGGTCGGCAAATGTGCCGATGTTGCCGGCGATCGTCCCATTTCGAGCTGCCCATGCTCAGATGATCGCTCACACCATTGCGCTGGTGATCTCGAGTGTGCTGGTGTGGATCGCATCAGGCGATCTTGGGTTGATATACCTCGTCTCAGCGATTGTTCTCGGCGCTGCATTTCTGATTGGAACCGTCCGGCTTGGGAAAAACCCGTCTGAATCAGCATCGATGAGGCTCTTTGGCTTCTCCATCACCTACATCACTCTGTTATTTGCTGCTCTCACAATTGATGTTCTGGTGTGAGCCATTTCGCCGAGGCGAGCATGATGATTTCGGTCGCGGAGGCCTCTCCGAGGTAGTCTTGACGACGGTAGTTTCGAAAGAGGTGTGTTCCGCCGCGGGCGCGCCTGAAGAAGAAGTGAGTCAGAACTGAGATGACGACGATGGAACAATCGGGAACTGGAGTTGGAGCAGGTTCAGCACTGCTCTCAGATGGCCGAATCGGAACGACAGTTGGCGCTGTCGCTGATTGGTCAACTTCAACTGACCACAAGAAGATCGGCCGTCTTTTCGCAGGCTTTGGTCTGGTTGGGCTCGTTGCAGTCTCAGTTGTTGCGGTACTTCGCTCATTGGACGCAGTCGCTGACCTCGATGCATTTACAGGACAGCAACTTGACCAGTTTGCGCAACTTCACCACTTTGGTCTTGCCGTAATGGTTGCACTGCCGTTGACACTTGGTCTCAGCGTTGCGGTAACTCCACTGCAAGTCGGTGCACGCGCGATTGCATTCGCCCGACTCGCTCTTCTTGGCTTTTATATGTGGCTTTCAGGAGCCATTCTCTTGGTGGTCGCGATCGTCAATGGCGGCGGCATTGGTGGGTCCGACAGTGACATGGTTGACCTCTCGCTCGCCTCAATGGTGCTGATGATGATTGGTGTTGTCGCAACAGCAATCAGTGTTGCGACAACAGTGCTGACATCGCGTGCGCCTGGCATCACGATGCGTCGGGTTCCATTTTTTTCCTGGACAGCGCTGGTGCAGGCAATTGCATTGATCATCACGGCTCCGGTCATGGTTGGTCTCATCGTCTATCTGTTTGTTGACCATCGGAATTCAGCGCTTGCATTCGGTACTTCCGATTCCTTGGCAGATTGGCTTCCACGGTTCTTCTCAGCACCTGTCGTCTACATCTACGCAATCCCTGTCTTGGGCGTGTTTGCGGAACTTCTCCCAGTTTCCGTGAGCCGTCGTCACCCAATGCGTCAGCTTGTTTTCGCTGGTTCAGCACTGGTTGGTGTTGCTGCGTTTTCTGGCGTGACCATGCAGAACGACTTCCCGGTTGACTTTTCCGCAGCTGGCCAAGATGTCGTGAAATCACTCGTTGTGATGGCGTTCTTCGTAGGGCTTCCGCTTCTCGGAATCGTCATCACCTTGCTGACCGCTCTGCTTGTCGCCAAGCCAGACGGGTCAAGTTCAGCGAAGCCACGAATCTTGAGCCCGATGTTGTTTGGGCTTCTCTCAACACTGTTGTTCTTACTTGGTGCAGTTGTCGGTGTGCTTCTCCAGGTAGTTGA
The DNA here is from genome assembly GCA_023257035.1 of Ilumatobacteraceae bacterium. Classification (GTDB taxonomy): domain Bacteria; phylum Actinomycetota; class Acidimicrobiia; order Acidimicrobiales; family Ilumatobacteraceae; genus Casp-actino5. The sequence goes on from JALRDI010000149.1 coordinate 3,288, forward strand.
CCTTGAACTTGCAGGAACAACTGCTGTTGAGGGTTCGGTTGCGATTGTCTGCCTTGCTGCCGCCGTTGGTTCAATGGGTGGGCTCGTGTTCTGGGCGCCGAAGTTCTCGGGTTTCAAGCGTGATGAGAAGAAGGTGCTTCCGCTTGCACTTCTTGGAGCGCTCGGTGTTGTTCTTGCCGGTGTTCCAGCGGTCGTCGCTGGGCTTGCTGACTCAGACAACACACTCTTCTCGACGCTGTCACTCGTTGGCTATGCCCTGATGGCGTTGACAGTTCTTGCGTTTGTTGGTGCTACCCGTGGTGGAACCGCAGACGGTACGACTAACCCGTGGTGCGCACACACCATCGAATGGTCAACTGCATCGCCTGCTCCTGCAGACAATTATGCGGCACTTGCCACCGTTCGCTCGTCAGAGCCCGAACTCGACCAGACCCCTCAAGGGAGCCCATCATGACGCTCGCTCTTCCATCTGGACCCGCCCCTGCTCCACGGCGCCAACTTCTTGTTGGCTCTGCGCTTGCTGGGCTTGCCGGCACCACCCTCATCGGCGCGATGCTCGCCGTGTGGTTGCTTGAACGCCAGCAGGTAGTGAACGCCGGCGAACGCTTCCCGATGAAGTACATCATCCCTGAGGTCGCAACGAACGTCATGCTCATCACACTGTTCGGGCTGTGTTTCTTTGCGCAGTGGGCCGTGTACTCAGCTCGCCGTCAAGATCGTGGCCACACAGGACTCGCTCTTTCGGTTGTTGCAATTCTCGCGTTGGCGTTTATCAACGCTCAAGCATTCGTCTACAGCCAGATGGAAGTCGAGCTCGCCGAGGGTGTGTACGGCTCGCTGTTCTACGCACTCACTGGCACCATGATGGCCATCGTGATCGCTGGCCTCATCTTCACTGTGGTCGCAGCGTTCCGAACGCTTGGTGGCCGAGATTGGCAGTCCGAGATCGTCTCGGCTCACGCTCTGTATTGGTACTTCGCTGCTGCGGCTTACTCAGCAGTCTGGTTCGTCGTCTACGTCACGAAGTGAGGACAGAAGTCTGATGTTCACCACTGGTTCAAAACTTCTTTTCGGAGCGAGCGGCGCCTCGCTGGTTGGGACGCTGTTGTACGGCATCTTGGTCGGCGGCATCATGGGCACCGTTGGGCTCGTGTCGCTCACCGCAGGTTTGATCTTCCTCGCTGGAATCAATGCCTTCATCCGTGACGCGAATGTCGCAACGGATGAAGTCACTCAGTTCTCCGGGTCTGCGGCTGCTGCTCCTCGGCCAGCTTCTTCGGTTTGGCCAATCGGTGTTGCAGTTGGCGGAGTGCTGATTGCTCTCGGCGTGGTGATTCACGCAGTGCTTACTGTCATTGGCTTGGTTGTTGTGCTTGCCGCATCGGCCGAGTGGTTGCTGCAAGGTTGGGCTGAGGGCGCCTCGTCTGATGCCTCGCATAACCGGGAAGTGCGAGGTCGCCTTGCCTACACCGCTGAGATGCCCGTCGCAGCAGCAATCGGGTTAGGCCTCATCGTCTTCATGTTCAGCCGGGTCATGCTCGGCGTTCCAACCAAGTCGTCGACAATTATTGCGTTCTCGATTGTGGCAACAATCGTGCTGTTTGGCGGTGCAATGATTAGCCGTGCTCGCTCAATGAGTGCTCCAAAAATGTTTGGGCTCTTCTCAATTGTGAGCGTTGTTCTCCTCGCAGGTGGTGCTGTCGCCGGGCTCAACGGAGAGCGCGAAATTGAAGAGCACCACACGACGGCCCACTACGCAGAACTTGATAAGTGCGGTGAGGAAGAGATCTCAGCAGACGAGCATGCAAGCCAGACGGTTGCTGGCAAGGCCAACTCATCGGCAGAAGTGACCCTTGACGAGAACGGTCTCTCGTATACCCGCCCTGGCCTGAACGATCCACAGACCGGGATGATTCAGTTGCCACGTTCAAATGCCAACAACATTTTGTTCAGAAACGAGACATCAGAACCTCGACGCTTCATTGCCGAACTGGCAGAAGTTGAGGGTTCGCCGGCTCGTATTTGTACTGCCCTTGTTGAAGAGGGTGGCGTTCAACTTCTCACTATCAACTATGCAGCACCAAGCTTCGACCCAGCGGTTGAAGAGTCGGGTGGCTACGCCTTCGTAGTCGCAGGGCTCGATGATCGCATTGAGGTGGTTGTGCCATGAGTCACCAGAAGGTTCACGATCGCACCATGTCTACTTCGAATGATTCGACTTCTAGTCTTAAGAGTATGAGTTCGCGAGGACGCAAGGTAGCGAGAACGGTTGCTGGTTTGTCGGCTCTCACCCTGCTTGCAGGCTGTGCAACCGATGCCCCCCAGGACACGTGGAAACCAGCTGGCGCAAATGCCCAGAAGATTCAAGATTTGCAGTGGCCGGTGTTCTTGACGGCTGGCATTGTCGGTGTCATCGTGATGGTGTTCATCGCTGTCTGTGTGGTGAAATTCCGAGATCGCGGCCAGGCGATTCCTGACCAGGCACACGGCAAGGCGTGGCTTGAGTATCTCTTTATTGCAATTCCAGCAGTGATTCTTGCTGCGATTGCGATTCCGACTGTGGGCGTTGTAATGGCGCTCAATGCAACCGATGACACCGAATGTGTCATCAATGTCACTGGCCAGCAGTGGTGGTGGGAGTACGACTACGAAGTGGGTGCCGACGGCACGATTTGCGGTTATGCCCCTTCGGCTGTTGAAGCAAGCCCGATCATCACCTCTGGGCAGGTTGTCATTCCTGCAAACACCAAGGTGCTGCTGCGCGGCACAAGCCGTGACGTCATCCATAGCTATTGGATCCCTCGTCTGAATGGCAAGCGCGACATGGTTCCTGGTCGTGTGCACTTCCTCCGTCTTGAGTCCGACACTCCAGGCATTTACGCCGGCCAGTGCACCGAGTTTTGCGGTTTGTCTCACGCAAACATGCGTATGGAGACCATCGTGCTTGAGCCAGCTGATTTCCAGAAGTGGCTCGATAATGAACTTGAGCCCTACCAGGCGCCAGCAGAGGGCTCTCTCGCTGCTGAGGGCGAGACCACGTTCATTGCACAGTGCTCTCGCTGCCACCAGGTCAATGGCCTTGTCGATCCGAATAACGGCAACCTCGTGGTCTCTTACCCTGACCAGTTCGTGTACTCGGGTGCAGCACCGAACCTCACGAACTTCATGGGACGGAACACATTCGCAGGAGCAACTTGGGACCTTCTTACACCTGAGTGCCGTGCCGACGTGTGGGAAGCAAGCCCCGAAGAGTTCGGTGACAAGTACCTCGCAGGAGTCTCACAAGACTGCCTGAATGAAATTGATCTTCGCGAATGGCTTCGTAATGCACCAGCCAAGAAGCCGATGTATGCCGATC
>JALRDI010000184.1 GCA_023257035.1 Ilumatobacteraceae bacterium
CGAACTCATGACGACAATCCCTGGTCTGTACGCCGCAGGTGAAGCGAACTTCTCTGACCACGGAGCAAACCGTCTCGGTGCGTCAGCGCTGATGCAGGGTCTCTCCGATGGATACTTCGTGCTTCCGTACACCATTTCGAACTACCTCTCGGAGTGGCTCAACAAGTCGGTTCCTGACACGAGCCATCCTGAGTTTGCGAAGGTCGAGAACGAGGCCCGTGAGCGTTACAACCGTTTCGCATCAATTGGCGGTACCCGGTCACCAGATTGGTTCCACCGTGAGCTCGGAAAGATCATCTGGGACTACTGCGGAATGGAACGTACCGAAGCTGGACTCGAGAAAGCCCTCGGTGAAATTCCGGCGCTGTACGAAGAATTCAAGAAAGACCTTCGTGTAACTGGTGGCACCGATGGTCTCAACCAGACCCTTGAAAAAGCTGGTCGCGTCGAAGACTTCTTCGAACTCGGCATGTTGATGTGCCGTGACGCTCTTGATCGCAAAGAATCATGTGGCGGCCACTTCAGAGCGGAGTATCAGACCGAAGAGGGCGAAGCCCTCCGAGACGATGACAACTTTGCACATGTTGCTGCGTGGGAGAACACCGGCGATCCAATGGCGCCGAACCGCCATGTTGAAGACCTCGTCTATGAGGAAGTCCACTTCCAGACACGGAGCTACAAGTGACCAACATTCTTAAGAATCTGACCCTGAAGGTATGGCGTCAGGATGGCCCGAATACGAGCGGAGCATTCGAGACCCACAAGATTGATGAGATCACTGATGAGGCTTCATTCCTCGAGATGATCGACATCCTGAATGAGCGTCTCATTGACGATGGCAAAGAGGCAATCGTGTTCGACCACGACTGCCGTGAAGGCATTTGTGGTACGTGCTCGTTGATGATTAACGGTCAAGCCCACGGCCCAGAGCGCGGAACTGCAACTTGTCAGTTGCACATGCGTAAGTTCTCTTCTGGAGACACGATTGTCATCGAGCCATGGCGGGCATCGGCTTTCCCAATTATCCGTGACCTCATGGTTGACCGCTCGGCGTTCGACCGCATCGTTGAGGCTGGTGGTTACATCACAGCAGCAACTGGTGGCGCACCTGATGCAAACCTCATCCCGGTTCCTAAGCCAGTCTCTGATGCCGCAATGGATGCCGCTCAGTGCATCGGCTGTGGTGCATGCGTTGCAGCCTGCCCGAATGGCGCAGCAAATCTCTTCACCGCCGCGAAGATCACGCATCTCAACTTGTTGCCTCAGGGGCAAGCTGAGCGTTACAGCCGTGCAGAAGACATGGTTGAGACGATGGACTCGCACTTTGGATCGTGCACCAACCATGGCGAATGTGAAGCTGCATGTCCGAAGGAGATCTCAATCGACGTCATCGCGCTGATGAATGCCGATTACCGCAAGGCGAAGAGCAAGAACCGCAAACAGCTCTCTCGGGCATAAGTCGTTACTCGAGCGCAACGCTCGAGTAACTCTCTTTAGACAACGTTGGTTGAGGTTTTCGCCGTTGACGTACCGTGTTCGGTGCGCAACGTTGCGACAAAGGAAACCTGCCCTGTAACGGGGGCAATGACGGCGATGGTTCCGATGTAGGTGCTTGCGTCGGATTCGATCGTGCCAACAAAGCGATGGGTTTGATCTGCGTCAGTACCTGTGACGACAACATCCACGACCGCGCCTTCGACATCGTTGCGAAGGTCGCTTGCAACATGGACGGCAACCGAGAGCTTCCCGTTCGCAGGACTCACTTCGGGTAACGCGTCGATGCTGACGATGACAGGTTGGCAGGCAGCTCGAAGTGCATCGAAGGCTGGTCGTCGGTTTCCATAGAAATCGATGACCCCCCAGCCGCTCCCGGCGGTGTGATCATTTAAGGCCCGGACACAAAAGCCGCCGGTCGGGGTGTATGCAATCCGTCGAAGGTGAGAGACCCAAGCAGAAATGACTTCGTATTGATGTTGCTCGGTCGCCTCAACCCACGAGTCGTGATCGAGAAATGAATGCGGCGGCGTTGATTGCTCATATTGCCAACGTTCGGTACCGGTGGAGTTCGCAAACGATTCCCAATCTGCATCTGGCCACGCGCCCCGCTCGAGTGCCTCAGTAACAGCCGTCGAGCGCGGAACCGCTGGCGCTCCAAATTCGGAAACAAATCGGAAGAGCCGAGGGAATCTTGCCGATTCGCGTGGCAGAAGCGAGATCGGACCGTCAGTCCAACCAACGTAGAGATGAGCGTCAGTGCCGTCGAGAAGCGGAAGGTGAGGTAGCACACCTGAGTGGGGGATACACCTTCGAGTGGGGTCAGCACCTTCGATCGCTCGCTTGACGAGAGGATCGAGAACCGAGCGGTTCCAGGTAGGCGCCTGATCCCGGATAGCTCGTTGGACTCGTGTCGCAAGCTCTCTTGCGCGTCCCACGAGACCGAGCGTCTGCACCTCGTCAACTGAACCGTCTGCAGGTCGGGCGACTGGTTCGTCATGGGCCCACCATGAAATGACGCTCGGATGATGTCCGAGAAGATCAACCATCTGACGCGACTGTCGAAGGGCCGCTTGGCGAACGTGCCTGCGTTGAAGGCCCTGAAGCGGGAAATCTTGCATGAGGAGTAGCCCGAGTTCATCGGCTGCCTCGTATACGGCCTTCGGGGCAATGTGGCCATGAACGCGCAACATATCGAGGCCGAGTTCGGCGGCATCTTCTATCAGTCGACGTGATTGCTCTTCATCGACACGTCCTAACAGCGCATCGATTGGCATCAGGTTTGCGCCTTTGAGGAAGATGCGTTCGCCGTTGATCGAGCAGGTCCAGTCATCCCACGCGACCTCTCGTAAGCCGGTTCTCCGACCTGCTGTGTCACTTTTCTCGCCGTCAACAGCAATGACCACCTCAATGTTGACGAGGTGCTGTTCCCCAAGGTCTCGGGGCCACCACAGTGCCGGTTGGGGAAGATCAACCCGCCACGCAACATCGTTCTGGCCGGCGGCAACGGTGATCCTATTTTCTGCGACGAGTTGACCGTCGACGAGGGTGTGGACTTCTGCAGCACAACTCCGGTTGCTATCGAGTCGTGCATTTATGCGGAGGTGGGCGCGTTCGACAGTTGCGTCCTGGCAGAGCACTCGAAGCGCGTCAATTCGTACGGGGCCTGTATCGGAGAGGTACACCGATCGCCAGATACCTCCCGGGTTTGGAGTGCTGGGTCCACTCGGATCTTGAAGTACTCCCGTGATTGCTCGACGCGCACCGTCTTCAGTCGGAGGGCAATGAACCTCAACTGCGATGACATGATCATTTGAGAGGCGCCAGAGATCTGTGACATCGAACGAATGCGGAGAAAAGTAGCCCTCTGTGTCGCCAAGGTATGCCCCGTCAAGCCACACGTCTGCTTGATATGTGATGCCATCGAATGTCAACCAGCGGCGTTGGCCATGAGGAGTCGGGTCTGTATTGACGGTGGTGCGATAGGTGAGGGGACCGTTTGTCGTAATCGGCGGCTCGATGTCGGCCCAGTGACCCGGAACTTGAATTTCTCGCCATTCGGTGTGGTCAAGGCTTGGGCCGATCGCCCGCGATCGATGTTCGTCGCGAACCTCTGCGGCGTTCCAGACTCCATCGAGTAGCCAAGATGACACCTCCTGAGCGTACCTACTTCGTTTTGTGAAGTTCAGCCGCTCGCTGGGTCGGGCTTCGCGATGCGATGCGCACTAGTTTCCCCTCATGGCTTCTGAAGAGCGTCCGTTGACCGTTCCCTCTGATCTCCCGTCAACCTTGGGAGCGCTGAAGGCATCAGGATGGGTTTCTCGGCCTGTGAAGGAAGAGGTCCGAGAGAATGCGGTTGCGAGCATTTCAGCGGGTCGGCCTCTCTTTGAGGGTGTCCTTGGCTATGAAGAAACGGTGATGCCGCAACTCGAAAACGCGTTGCTTGCAGGTCACGATGTCATTTTCTTGGGTGAACGTGGCCAGGCAAAAACGCGAATGATTCGGTCGCTTGTGGGATTGCTCGATGAGTGGATGCCAATAGTCGCCGGTTCAGAAATTAACGATGATCCGTATGCGCCGGTTTCCCGTCACGCTCGAGATCTTGCCGACGAACTTGGCGATGAGATGCCGATCTCGTGGGTGCATCGCAGTGATCGTTACGGTGAAAAACTTGCAACCCCAGATACTTCGATCGCTGATCTCATTGGCGAGGTTGACCCGATCAAGGTGGCGGAAGGTCGTTACCTCTCTGATGAATTGACGCTGCACTACGGGATGGTGCCGCGAACGAATCGTGGAATCTTCGCGATGAATGAACTCCCGGACCTTTCTGAGCGAATTCAGGTTGGGCTGCTCAACGTCTTGGAAGAGCGCGACATCCAGATTCGTGGCCACCGTGTTCGGCTTCCGCTCGACATCATGCTGGTTGCATCAGCGAACCCTGATGACTACACGAACCGTGGTCGAATCATCACCCCATTGAAAGACCGCTTTGGAAGCCAAATTCGCACCCACTACCCGCTTGAGGTGGGGCTTGAATACACGATCATGCAACAAGAAGCAGCCACAACTTCGGTTGGTGGCGTGACGGTTGAGGTGCCTGAATATCTCGGTCTCGTTGTTGCCGAGTTCAGTCACCTTGCTCGGGCGAGTAGCCATGTCAACCAGCGCAGTGGTGTGAGTGTCCGTTTGAGTGTGTCGAACTACGAGTCACTCGCCGCAAATGCACTTCGGCGAGGTCTACGCGCCGGTGAAAACCCTGTCGTGGCTCGTGTCGACGATCTCGATGCCTTGGCTGCATCGTCGATTGGCAAGATTGAAATTGAATCGATGGACGATGGCCGAGAGGGACAAATCTTTGACAACCTCATCAAGGGCGCGGTACATCAGGTATTTGTCAATCGTCATGATGGAACATTGACCACCGCAATCGTTGAAGCGTTCGAAGAGGGTGTTGTTGCTCACACGGGTGAGGATCGTTCAAGTGAAGAGCTCGCTCAACTCGTGACCGAAGTGCCCGCCCTTGCCCCTGCTGTTGCTCGATTTGCAGGAGAGAATGCCTCTCCGGCAGCTACTGCAGCAGCAGTTGAGTTCGTGTTGGAAGGGCTTCATCTCACCCGTCGTTTAAACAAGGATGCGGCTGGGGCATCTGCGACCTATCGCAGTCGCTAAGTGATTATTGAACGCGAAAACCATCGAGAACTCCTAGAGCAGTTCTCGATGCCGGTTTAGACAAACGGCGTGCGGGTCCAGAGTTCGCCGGTGTCGTTCCGGTCGCCTCGAATTGGGGTGCCCGTAAGGCGAACTACCTCGATCGCCCCGGGGAATCCGGGAAGTTCGACGTTGCCATAGGGCTCGGCACTGATTCCTTCTGGAAGTCCCTCTGCGTTTGACGCCGGCATGAGAACGTCGTACCCGGTTGCGTGGTCACACAGACGTGAAGCCAGGTTCACAGCAGATCCGATGTAGTCGTCACCTTCAAACAGCAATGCATGACCGGTGGCGATCCCAGCGCGAAGTGTGAGCGGTGAGCAAACCCGTGTTGCCCGTCGTTCGATTTCCATCACGAATTCGATGGCACCGACCTGATCAACGGCGACCACCATGCAGCCGTCACCGAGCCATTTCGCAATTCGCACACCGCGCTCAGATGCGACTTCACGGACAACGGTACGGAATGTGCCAAGAATCTTTCCTGCAGCGTCGTCACCGTACGCGGCGGTGTAATTCGTGAACCCTGAAAGATCAAGGAAGACAAATGTCCGTGGTACGCGCATCACCATTGAGACTATTGCCCGAAGTTGATGTCGACACGATCGGATGTGTCTCTTCCGACCGAACTACGGTGCAGATATGGCGCGTCGGTTTGTCTATTCCCGGTGGGATGGCTCCCAACGCGGGTTTGACGTCGATGCAGATCTCCTGATGGAACAGATCACCGACGAGGTGATTCATCACGGTGATGTTGATGCGGCTCTTCGTCGAATCATGGAGAGAGGTCTCCGCACTCCTGATGGGCGTCAGATGCCGGGTCTTGCCGAGTTACGCGACCGAATCCGTGATCGTCGAGAGGAGATCAGCGAATCGGGAGAACTCGACGGTTCGTTGGCAGAAGCAGCACGCGAACTCGCCGACATCATCGACGAAGAGCGGCATGCAATCGAAAATGCCCGTGACAATGCAACTCGTAGCGGTGATGAACGCCGGGCGGAGAATGCGAACGCGGCTGCTGACGAGCGCCAAATGCGGCTTGATCTTCTTCCTGATGATCTCGCTGGCCGAATGCAGAGCCTGCAGAGTTACAACTTTGAGTCGGCCGAGGCAGCTCGTCGCTTCGACGAACTATCGGAGCGGCTGCGTTCGGAGATGATGCAGCAGATTGTTGATCGTGTTTCTGAGGGAATGGAGTCGGTTACCCCTGAAGATGTGCAGCGCACAAAGGAAATGTTGTCGGCGCTGAACGAGATGATTGCGAATCGCGATCAAGGCGAAGACCCGAAGTTCGACGAGTTCATGGATGAGTACGGCGACATGTTCCCGGATAATCCCGAGACGCTCGATGAACTGCTTGAGTCGATTGCCCGCCGGATGGCGGCAATGCAGGCGATGATGAATTCGATGAGTCCTGAGCAGCGCGAACAGCTGGCTCGGCTCTCTCAGCAATTCATGGATGACATGGATTTGCAATGGCAGATGGATCAGTTGTCGTCGTCGTTGCAAGCGCAATTTGGATCGTTTAACTCTGAATCGTCGTATGAGATGGCGGGTGACAGTCCGATGTCGATGTCACAGGCCCTCGACGCAATGGCTGAAATGGGTCGGCTCGATGAACTTGAAGGGATGCTCGACGCAGCAACTTCTCCGGCAGATCTCGCAGAAATTGATCCGGACAAGATTCGTGAAACGCTTGGTGACGATGCCGCTTCAGCCCTTGAACAGTTATCAAGGCTCACCAATGAACTTATCGAGGCAGGTCTTGTCGATCGAGTTGAAGGGCGCCTCGAACTCACGCCACGCGGACTAAAAACTCTTGGTACAAATGCCCTTCGGGATTTGTTCTCAAGTCTTCGCCAAGACCGCAGCGGTCAACATCAAATGTCAGCAATTGGTCAAGGCCACGAGTCGGCATATGACACGAAACCGTATGAGTTTGGTGATCCGTTCAGGCTCGACCTTCACCAGACCATTCGAAACGCAATTGCTCGCCAGGGGAGTGGCACGCCTGTGCGGCTTTCACCCGACGATTTCGAAGTTGAGCGAACTGAACACCTCACGAGAGCGGCGACCGTGTTGATGGTTGACCTTTCGATGTCGATGCCGATGCGCGGCAATTTCTTGCCAGCGAAGAAGATGGCGATGGCACTACATACGCTCATCACCTCGCGGTACCCACACGATTTCATTGGGTTGGTTGGATTCTCAGAGACCGCTCGAGAGATCACAGCGGCTCAACTTCCTGAGGTCTCCTGGGACTATGTCTATGGCACGAATATGCACCATGGGTTCACGTTGGCGCGGAAGATGCTGTCGAAAGAGCACGGCACGAAACAAATCATCATGGTGACCGACGGCGAACCAACAGCTCACATCACTTCTCGTGGTGATGTCTTTTTTGATTATCCGCCGGCTCCCGAGACCCTCGAAGTCACGTTAAAAGAGGTTCTTCGTTGTACTCGCGATGGAATTCGCATCAATACGTTTGTGTTGGATGCGACTGCTTCACTTGATCGATTTATCAGCCAATTGACCAAAATGAATGGTGGTCGGGCCTTCCACACCACGAATGATGAACTGGGTGGCTACGTCCTTGAAGATTTTATAGAGCGCCGCCAGCGCGTCACCCGCCGTCGAGCGGGCTGAGCCATTGTTCTCAGCAATTTCCTACGCTGAGGATTACTCCCTTGCACTCCGATAGGGTGCTGTGAGAGAATAACATCAACGTAATTTCAAGCGTGTCGTGATTTGGGTGGTTGCGGCGCGCGGGGGATTTCACCCAAGCAATAGGACGGAGCGCGCATGTACGATCAGATCGGACCTACCGAGGACTGGCAGGATGATGCCAACTGTCTCGGTGTCGACCCTGATCTCTTTTTCCCTGAGCGAGGCGCATCGACTCGCGAAGCGAAAGAGGTTTGTCGGGGATGCGTAGTACGCGAAGATTGTCTTGAATTTGCCCTAAGGAATGGCGAGAAATTCGGTATTTGGGGCGGACTTTCCGAACGTGAACGGCGTCGTATACGCCGTCAGCGGGCTCAAGCTGCTCGCGGCATTGTTGGCGCCTGATTTCTCGGGCAGATCAAGGGCGATAGGGTAGTTCTATGCCTAGTGGTGCTGAATGGTTCATCGTCCTTCTTGTCGTGCTTCTTGTCTTCGGCGGCTCT
>JALRDI010000208.1 GCA_023257035.1 Ilumatobacteraceae bacterium
TTGATGACGTGAAGACGACAACTAACCACTGACCACTTGACGACGCGAAATCAGTTGGGTCGAGCTGGGCCGGGAACTGCCATAACGGTTGGGTTGGCGCATCGGCCCCTCGTTGATTCTGCTGCCACCTCACGACCGCAATGATGACGACCGCAATCACACACGCAAGCAGAAGTTGGAGCACGATGATGTTCTACCAGCAGCAGACATTCATGCGACTAACGCAGCCCAGTTCAGCAGCAGGGCATCCCTGCAATCGCCCACGCCGACGAGAACGCATCTGAACTTGGCACACGGCGTTCAACAAGAAGACGACCGGTTGATTCAACTGCAATCGGGCGACCGAGCACTCCCGTCTCCTTAAGGTCGACAACAATTCGAGATGCTGCCGGGAGCATCATTTGTGTTGAGCCCTCCACCGCAACAAGCCCATTTGAGCCGTAGGTCGACAGCGACACCTCTCGATCAACGTCATCGAGATTGACGATGACCAAGCCCGACTCGACCTCAACTGAGGGTCCAGCTGCGACGAGCCATGATGTTGGAGCTAGCCCATCACGTCGCTCTGGAACACCCGACGCAATCGATGTCACTTTCACACCGCTCGGGCTCACCCGAGTCAACGCCCTGTCGACAACAATTGATCGCCCGTCAAGCGTTGAAAACACCGCCGAGTGGTCACCCTCTGGCAACTCGGCCAGCGCTCCGGCATCGATCACCGCAACGTCACGAGACGCGACCTCTATCACCGAGGTGACGGCCTCACCAGCAACATCTTCCACGTTGTCGGACAAGAAAAACGTCGCAAGAACGGTCACTGCCTCATCGGTCGGGTTGAGCACAGAGAACCGCTCCGATGCCTGCGGGCTTTTCACACCATCAGCGAACCACCAACGGTCGGCAAGCAGTGGTGCTGCCATTGAGATCGATGTTCCCCCACGTCGGTCATCGTCCGCCGTCATCGATCGGCCGACCATCAACGCGCCCCGAGCAGCCCGCACCGAAACACCTACCGATTCCTCGCCTCGCGCACCGCCACCTTCAACCCCAACATCAATCACTCGGACCGAGTAGGGCTGTACCGGGAGTCCGTTATACACCGATGGTTCAATCGTGCCCGAGGCTGTATGAAACGCAACATCGACCACGACTTGGTCAGCAGACGGGTTCGACAGCAATAACACCTGCTCTGCGAGATCGACGGTGTAGCCCTCAGCGAGATACCACTCTGACGAGAGATTGATCGAACATGGTGTTGCCGACTGACCGAGGCCTGCCGACGTCGGATAAAACGCTCGCTGCTCAACGAGCCCACCGCCGCCAAGAATCTCGACCGATGTTGCGACGAATGTTCCCTGCTGCTCAGCATCAACGTCGACCTGCACTCGATCAAACGCAGGTATAACGACGACCTTCGTGCGCGCCGCCGCGATGTCACTGAGGAACGTCACACGAGCCGAAGTGGGCTGATCGCTCGTATTCGTCACGATGACAGCACCACCGACGTCGGTCTCACCCGTCGCTGGCACACCCGGACAAAACCACGTGCTCTCCAAAATGTCATCTGAAGGGACATACGGAATCCACACTTCTGGAGCGACATTGAATGATGCAGCGCTGATGTCATCTCGCGGTTGTCGCGCAAGCCAGACGAGCCCCACCACCGACAGCAACGCAATAACCAGCATCGGGTGTCGCCGATTGAATCGACCACCCCTTCGTGAGGCGTCTGTGCTCATGAGTCCACCGCCTCAGGCTCGAAGGGATCACCGGTCGAGGGTGTGAACGCCATCATTGGAGCCTCTGCAGCACGGTTTCGCTGACGCACACGCCGCTCAGGCCGCGTCGCTGCGAGAAGAACCCCGAACCATGCGAGGGCGATCATTCCCTTAATGACATATGACGTCATTGGGGTGTCATACGCAACGGTGATCTCACCACCCCTTGGAATGTCGAACGCCACCGTCTGGCCGAAACCCGCCCGTGGCGACAACGTTTCACCATCAAGCGTCACCCGCCATTGCCGGTCGAACGGGACTCCAAGATGCAACACCCCTTCAGAGGGCACCGACAACATTTGAGGGCCTTGAACCATCACTGCGTCAACGAATTCTTCTCCCCCGTCAGCTGAAAGCTCAACGGCGGTGATCCCATCGAAATCAGCGAGCAGCAGACTGCCCGCGCCGGCATTTCGAGAGGCATCCGCTGCGCCGCCTGTGAGGAACGCAGCGGGTGGAATCCACGACCGATTGACAAATGCCTCGATCGTTGGCGGCGACTGGATGACCCCAACATCAAGCTGGGCCGCTAACGCGGCAGAAAGACCGTCTGGAGGAGCGATCGGATCATCGATTGTTGAGGCAACGCCATCAGCGAGCGGAACTGCAATAAAGCGGATGCCAAGCGGGGCGAGTAGGCGGCCAACCCGAGATGTCGACCCTGTTGAGAGAACTGCGAGGGCATCCCTCACCAGGCGTGCATCATCGCCCTCCGGGCGCACGATTGTGTCGCTCAGCGTCAGGCCTCCCGAGTCGGTAATGACGAACGAAATACCGGGAGCGAACTCATGCCCTCGGACAGGCAACACCCGCGGGTCACCCACCCAGAGCACTCGGTAGACGCCAGTTGATGAGTTCGAAGGACACTGTGACTCGACAACACTTGAAGAATGCCTGAAAGTAGCGTATAATGATATTAAGGATCGCAAAGGGCACATGAATGTACATGGTGTCTTTATCAAAGAAGGAGATGCAGCTTGAGAGGTGAGGATATAATAAAGGAGTGTACTGAGTTACAGATAGAAGCATTCGCTTTTACCGGCAGCACCCAAGCTAACCATGCATTCCAAGCGTTACTTATAGCTGCTATAGATAACTTGACATCAGAGGTACGGGACTTAAAAAACTACTTAACAGTAACAGATTATGTAGAACTAGACTTAACAGATAGACAGGAACAAAACTAATGAGCTTACTAGATACTAGAGATTACTACAAACCGTTTGACCATCCTTGGATGTTTGACTACTACTCACAACAGAATCAGATGCACTGGTTCCCAGAGGATGTACCTCTGCACAATGATGTTAAAGACTGGCAGACAATGACTGATGAGGAAAAGAACCTCCTGACTCAGATCTTCCGTCTGTTTACACAGTCTGATGTAGACGTAGGCTCAGGGTACGTAGACCGTTACATGCGTATCTTCAAGAAGCCTGAAGCACGTATGATGATGTCTAGCTTTGCTAACATGGAGTCTATCCACCAACATGCCTACAGCCTGCTACTGGACACTGTAGGGATGCCAGAGGTTGAGTATAAGGCGTTTGCTGAGTATGAGGCTATGGCAGACAAGCATGAGTACATCGACTCTGTGAAGGTCACCAAGGGCGATAAGAAGTCCATCGCTAAGGCACTGGCTATCTACTCAGGTTTTACTGAAGGCTTGCAACTCTTTAGTAGCTTCATCATCCTGCTTAACTTCCCAAGGTTTGGTAAGATGAAGGGTATGGGGCAGATCATTACGTACAGTATTCGGGATGAATCCATGCACGTAGAAGCTATGACAAAGCTATTTAGGGAGTTTATTCAGGAGAACATTGATCTATGGACTGATGACTTCAAGGCTGAAATCTATCAGGCATGTCGGGAGATGGTTGACCTAGAGGATAGGTTCTTGGACTTGGTGTTTGAGCAGGGTGACATACCGGGCTTGACTAAGGCTGAGATGCAACAGTACATCCGGTACATTGCTGACCGTAG
>JALRDI010000305.1 GCA_023257035.1 Ilumatobacteraceae bacterium
ATTGCATCAGCAAGCCATTCATCTCGTCTCGCTGGGTCGTCACCCCAATCCTCGAGAGGCGGAAGTTCGTCAACCGACGTCGGCAAATACGACAAGAACTGCAGCGCCTTCTCAAAGGCTTCCGCCTCGGTATCAACTGCGTCATCAACAGCACCGTTACGAGTGTGAATATCAGCGTGACCCAACTCATACTTCGACACGGCGCCGAGGCCAGCCTGCTCAACGAGAGCCGGCCCAGCGATCATCATTTGAGAGGTGTCACGAACCATCACCGAATAGTGAGAAGCCGTTGCTCGAGCTGCACCAAAACCTGCAACAGAGCCGAGCACCAACGAAACCGACGGAGCGATATTGAGGTGGTCGCACACGGTGTGCCAACCCGGAAGTAACGGAATATACGTGCGGCCCGCCTGCTCGATGGTCTTTACCGAACCGCCACCCGACATGCCATCGAGAAGACGAACGTGCGGCAGACGCATCTCTGCGGCAATCGTTTCAGAAGCTTCGCGCTTCGCAGAGATTGACGCATCATTTGAACCGCCACGGACGGTGAAGTCATCTCCTGATACGACTGCCGGGCGTCCGTCAAGATTTGCGATGCCAAAGACGAAATTTGACGGCATGAACTCGACGAGATTTCCGTCGTCGTCATACTTAGCGACCCCCGCCGTCTTGCCCATTTCCCAGAAACTGCCGTCGTCGACGATCTGGTCAATTCGTTCACGGATGGTGAGCTTCCCGAAGTGATGCTGCCGTTCAACCTTGTCGGCTCCGCCGAGCTGCTCTGCAAGTTGTTCGCGGCAATGCAGTTCTTCGAGCTCGGGTTCCCAGGTCACACCTACGACGGTACTCACAGGGGTTGTTGCGGCCAGAGCCGCAGAGATGCTTAGCGAAAGTCGAGCCCCGCCAGAGCACCCTCAGCTCGCCAACGGGCGAGTAGATCAAAGAACTTGATTGGCCCGGCCCCGTACATGCCGGCGGCGTATCCGGTGCCGTCGGTGACGTGGCCCTCGTTGTTGTAATAGCCCGGAGTGCATTCCTCGTAGAACTTCCGAGCCCTCACCGCTGTTCGCTCGATTTCTGCGAGCCACTCCCCCTCGGCTTCGGGAGTCGCCTCGAAGACTGTCGAACCCCTGTCGCGTGCTTCGCTCACGATGTGAGCGAAGTGTGCAGCCTGCTCGGCCAGCGCATGTGGAATGTTCACTGTTGTCGCCGTCTGCACAAAGCCGATGATCCCCAAATTCGGGAACCCGTGAGCGTGCATTCCGTGGAAGGTGCGCACACCACCTGCCCAGTGCTGGGAGAGTGTCTCCCCATTTCGACCCGTGACGTCGAACCCGGCACGGCGGGTATACGAGGTGCCGTATTCAAAGCCGGTCGAGAAGACGATGCAGTCGACTTCGTACTCGACTCCATCGACAACAACACCGCGCTCGGTGATCTCTTCAACGCCTTTGCCGTTCGTGTCAACAAGGGTCACAGTCCCCGAATTGAACGCCGGAAGATAACTGTCATGGAAGCACGGCCGTTTGCAGAACTGCCGATACCAAGGTTGTAGCGCGGCCGCTGTCGACGGGTCGACCACCGTCGTTTCCACCCGGTTCCGCACACCGTTCATCTTCCGATAGTCGAGGAGCTCCATCATCTCCTCTTTTTCGGCCGGCTCAAGGCGTCGCCCGAGGCGACGGGAGGCATCTTTTGCAGCAATCCCCGTCAGGCCCCGGAAGATTTCGGTCCATCCATCTCCGATGAGGTCTTCAGGTTCGTCATAGCCCGAAACGAGAGCGGTGAAATTCTCCATGTAGCGCTTCTGCCAGCCAGGTTCGAGCGATGAGAACCATTCGGTGTCGGTCGGGGCATTGTCACGAACGTCGACCGATGATGGTGTGCGTTGAAACACGAATAACTCTTTTGCCGATTCAGCAAGATGCGGAACGCACTGCACTGCGGTTGCACCGGTACCAATGATTGCGACACGTTTGTCGGCGAGCCCCGTCAGCCCCCCGTAGGTATCGCCTCCGGTGTAGTCGTAGTCCCAGCGGCTGGTATGAAACATATGCCCTTGAAAAGAACTGATTCCCTTGATACCGGGAAGTTTTGGTTTGTTCAAAGGGCCCGTTGCGAGCACGACGATGTTTGCCGTCATTTCATCGTTGCGGTCAGTGAACACCGTCCATCGAGAGTTGCCCTCGTCCCATTCCATCGACGTGACGCCGGTTTGGAAGCAGGCATCGTCGTAGAGGTCGTAGTGGCGAGCGATTCGACGCGAGTGCTCCATGATTTCTGGTGCGAATGAGTACTTGTGTTGCGGCATCGCACCAAGCTCTTCAAGTAACGGCAGATAGATGTACGACTGCACGTCACACGCCGCACCGGGATACCTGTTCCAGTACCACGTACCGCCGACGTCTCCAGCTGTATCGATGATGCGGATCCGCTCGACGCCCGCCTCACGAAGTCGCGCCGCAGCGAGGAGGCCACCAAATCCTCCGCCAATGATGATGACATCAACGTGATCGGTGAGTGGATCACGCGTAAAGGCCTTGTCAACCCACGGGTCCTCTCCAAACGAGGCGAATCGGTCAGAGATCTCTACGTATTGCTCGTTTCCATCGGGTCGAATTCGCTTGTCACGCTCATGGAGATACTTCGCATGAAGTTCTGCAGGATCGAAGTCGATGTCTCCAAGAAGGTCTCTCGCAGTGGCGGCCATGTCGTCAACCGTAAGGCTATTCTCCGACCGCGAACGAGCCGCACGACAGCTTTCAAGCCGTGCAACTACTTGACGATAAACGAGGTCATGGTGAGCGAACCCATCGTTCCGCCTTCGACCACCACTTCACTGCTGACGCCGGATTCAATTGCCACCCCTGCGAGATACAGCAGAGGGATGAAGTGTTCCGGAGTTGGTGCAGCCTTCAGCCATTCGGGGTGGTCAACGATCTGCGGCATCGCTGCTGGATTGCTTGTCATGAGCCGTTGCGCCTCAGCATCGAATTGCAGGGCCCAGTCGTAGACACCGTCGTGTTGAGAACGATCAAGCATTCCGAGATGATGAACAACGTTTCCGCTGCAGAGAATCAGCACGCCCTCGCGACGCAAGGCGTGTAACGCTTTGCCCACTTCGAGATGTTCAGCAGCAGAGAAGGTCGAGTTCAGCGACAGCTGGACGACTGGGATCTCAGCTTCTGGATACATCTGGGCAAGCACCGACCACGTCCCATGGTCAAGCCCCCACTGGGTGTCGTCTTGAATGACATCTCGCGTGCTGAGGATCTCGGCAATTCTCGTTGCGAGTGCCGGTGAACCCGGGACCGGGTACTCAAACTCTGATAACTCACGTGGAAACCCCGAAAAGTCATGGATCGTTCGAGGATTCTCCATTGAGGTCACCGCAGTTGCCGGCACGTACCAGTGTGCAGACAGGGCAAGAATCGCCTTCGGACGATCAATCATCAGCGCAAGTTCCCGCCACCGCTGAGTGAACACGTTTGTTTCGAGCGTGTTCATCGGACTGCCATGCCCGATGAACAGCGCTGGTACTAACTCTGGACTCTCACTCATTAGTTGCGGCCGTCAATTTCATTTACGAAACGAGACCAACGCAGGTTGCGATGGGTCGTTCAAGGTTGGCTAGCTATCAGATTTTGCCGAATCTGCGGCGAATTCCAACAATCGCAGTTCCCGTCCCGAGCACGACACTTGCAACTCGCCAGATCATTAGCGGCGAGGTCTGGAAGGACACCAACGACAACGGCTCAAAGGACGACGGCGAGGATCCCGTGGAGGATGCCACCGTTGAACTCGCCGACA
>JALRDI010000361.1 GCA_023257035.1 Ilumatobacteraceae bacterium
CGTATTGACAGGTTGCAGTCGCTCTCACGGTGTCGTTCATCTCAACGGGTTTGAGCCAGTCGATATGTGCCGACGACGCGAGTGCAGTGCCGTCTTCGATTGAGCTTGCGAGCGACATTGCGACATCGGCGATCATGAAGATGTACGCACCGTGGCCAATGTTGTAGGCATTACACATCGACGGTTGCATCTGCATCGAAACAACGGTGCAATCATCACAGGTGCACTCAACGGTGATATTTCGGTCCGCAACGACAGGGTCGCTAGCGGCGAGACCCTGAGCGTGCTCGCTTCGGCTCATGCGCTAAAGCGCTCACCATCAAATCGATCGATCGTGGTGAAATCTTCGACTGGGTTGCGCTTCAGTTTCGTGAGTTGCTTCACCGGGTGCCCGAGCGGAACCATTGCCGCAACAGCGTGATGCTCGGGTAGTCCGAGCAGTTTCTGCACTTCAGGCTCTGAGTACGACAAGTACGTCGTGAGTACACCGGCGAGACCCTCTGCCCTCGCTGCCAAGAGAATGTTCCAGACAAACGGATAGATCGAAGCGCCGCTAATTACCCCGACCCGATCGAGGATTGAGTCAAAACTGCACACCACGCTGAGATCGACCGAAATGACGAGCACCGCAGGTGCTTCGATCATCTCGTTGACACCGGGGAAGTCCTTGTCGATTGATCGTTCTGCTTCGAGATCAATTGCTGATGGGATGACCGTGTTCCACGGGGCCTCGCCTGCAGCGACCTGGGCAACGTACTGATTGGTAGCCGGTTTGATCAGCGGCTTGAACTGCTCACGGATTGAACGGTCTTTGACCACGGTGACGTGCCAGCCTTGGCGGTTCCCGCCGTTTGGCGCAAAACGGGCGTTGTCGAGAATTCGGTAGAGCGTCGCATCATCGACGGGCTCGTCTGTCCATTGACGACAAGAGAATGTTGTGCGCATTACCTCGGAAAGTTCCATAGGTAAAGGGTAGTCGCTCTCAGGGTCCGGCAACCTGCTGAAGTTTGGTGCGATTACACGCTGGGCAGGACAATTGCTCCGTTGAAGTTACGAAGCGACCTCGGAGCACAGATTCGAGATTGACCTTCCACCTCACAGGCTCACTCTCATCGGAGCAGTTGCGGCATTCGAACCAGGCGAAGTAACTGTTGTCGGCACTCATCACAATAAGGAGAGGTCACTCGAAGGGTGTCGTGTCATTTGCGTTCTCCACGACGGTCGAGCCACTCCTCGCGAAGCAACGAATACATCGCGCTATCGCGATATCCGCCGTCGCTCGCCGGCATATGGCGTCGCAGAATTCCATCAAAGGTTGCGCCGGCGCGTTCGATGTTCCTACGTGACCGTTCGTTGCGCGCATCGGTCTTCAGTGTGATGCGTTCAACGCCGAGTACGTCAAAGGCGTAGTTGAACATGAGCACCTTTGCTTCCGCATTGATGCCAGTGCGTTGGGCTTCAGAAATAAGCCAGGTGTAGCCAACTTCAATCGCAATTGGTGTTGATCGAGGTTGCTCGTCAATCGGTTCCCAATATTCGGCTGACATGAAGCGGGTGCTTCCGACTACCCGATCATCAGATCGACGGATTGTTGCGAACGCGAGGCCTTCGGATCGCTCGTGCTGCTCTCGTGCGGTGGTGATGTATAGCGCCACGGCCTCGGGGGTCGCGACTGGAACGCTCGTGAGCCCGAAGGTTGAGCGATCAGTTGATGCAGCTTCAAGCATCGCCGGTGCATGGTCAAAGGTGAGAGGCTCCAGGCGAACAAGTTCACCCTGCAGCACGACCTCGCTGAGCGGCGAACCCACCTCACCGCATCCAGTCTGCGATGGCTCGCTGCGCATCGGAGCCAGACTCATACTGCGCTTTCACAGCCGCTGCGTCTTCAGGTAAGCGGTTTTGACTGGCCTTCGCCTTTCCAGTGATCTCAGACACCACGAGTTCAACACTGACGATCGCTTTCCGTTGCGCCTCAATGAAGTCAAACGGGGCATCAGACACTGCCCACGGTTCGGTGGAGTGCTGCTCGTGATGATCGGTGAGCGTACGCAGGAGAGACTCTTCATCTGCGTCAGACAGCGCCTGAAGCGTTCCGCGAACCTCGATGGTGACGTAATTCCATGTCGGAACAACCTTGCCATCGGTCCGCTTTGAGGGGTAGAGCGACGGCGAGACGTAGGAATCAGCGAGGTGAGTGATGAGAAGGCAATCTGATGCTGCGAGAGCGGAATGCCAATGAGAGTTCGCCTTCGCAAAATGCGCCCAAATCCTCAACCCGTCGGCGTTGTCCACCACGATGAACGGAAGAAAGGTCGACTCGATGTGGCCGTCGTGAGCCGTCACGAAATAGCCAGCGCCGATTTCTTTAAGAGCAGCGAGCGCTTCAGCATCCGGCATCGCGAATGCTTGAGGAACGTACATGTACGCATCGTAGGCACGATGACGTTGTGGGACGTGACCAAGGCCGCCTCTCGCCGCATGATCTGTTCTGTGACACGATGGAGATGATGCGCCCGTTCACCCTTGACCCATTCACTATTGACATCCCGCAAGCCGATATCGACGATCTCCACCGTCGACTGGATGCGACCCGCTGGCCGGAGGCCGAAACGGTCGACGATTGGAGTCAGGGGGTTCCACTCGCGTACATCAAAGAGTTGGCTGAGTATTGGCGGCACTCGTATGACTGGCGTAGTCGTGAAGTCCGGATGAACGCATTCGACCAATTCGTCACTGAGATCGACGACCTCACGATTCATTTCATTCATCAGCGTTCCCCAGAACAGAACGCGATGCCGTTACTCATTACTCATGGGTGGCCGGGCTCAATCGTTGAGTTCCTCGAAGTGATTGGCCCTCTCACTGACCCGGTTGCTCACGGCGGAAGGGCAGAGGACGCATTTCATGTGGTGTGCCCTTCGCTTCCCGGTTACGGATTCTCAAGTAAGCCAACGGCGAACGGCACTGGTGTTCCGAAGATCGCATCGATTTGGGCAACGTTGATGGAGCGGCTTGGATACGACCGATGGGTTGCGCAGGGGGGTGACTGGGGTTCTGCCGTCACGACACAAATCGGTCGAGATGCATCGTCACAGTTCGATCATGGATGCATCGGCATCCATGTCAATATGCCAATTGCCGCTCCAACCGAGAAGGCGATGAGCGATCCCGATGAAGGAGACCAAGCAGCCTTTGCTGCGCTTGGTTATTACCAGCAGTGGGACTCCGGCTACTCAAAACAGCAAGCGACTCGCCCGCAGACATTGGGGTACTCGCTCGTCGATTCTCCGGTTGGTCAACTTGCATGGATTATCGAGAAGTTCTGGGCATGGACCGATTGCGATGGGCACCCTGAAAATGCGCTCAGTCGTGACGCGATGCTCGACGACGTGATGCTCTACTGGCTCACCGGCTCAGGTGCATCGTCGGCGCGTCTGTACTGGGAGAGCTTCGGGGCGTTTGGTGGCGGAGAAACTGTCACTATTCCGTCGGGGATCGCGGCGTTCCCGAAAGAAATCATTCGGCCGCCACGGTCGTGGTGCGAAAACTCGTACAACGTCACCCACTGGACCGACATGCCAAAAGGTGGCCACTTCGCTGCCTTCGAACAGCCTGCTCTCTATGTTGACGACGTGCGGAGTTGTTTTCGCTCGTTGCGCCCGTAGATCAGACGATCTTGTTGGTGCCTTCGCCCCAGTAGCGGTCGCGCAGTAGGCGCTTGTAGAGCTTGCCCGTCGGCAGCCGTGGCAACTCGGCCTCATAATCAATTGACCGAGGAACCTTCTGGCGTGAAAGGTGCTCACGGCAATGCTGCAGCAACTCTTCGGTGAGTTCATCGCCAGCAGTGATGTCGGGCATTACCTGAATGACGGCCTTCACCTCTTCGCCAAGGTCTTCGTTTGGCACGCCGAACACGGCAGCATCAAACACTTTCGGATGGGTGATGAGGAGATCCTCGATCTCCTGTGGGTAGATATTTACGCCACCGGAAATGATCATGAACGTTTTGCGGTCGGTCAGATACAAGAACCCATCATCATCGACATACCCAATGTCGCCGACCGTGGTCATCGTGCCGTCAGCCGAAGTGGACTCTTTTGTTTTTTCTGGGTCGTCGAGGTAGCTGAACTCGGTACCGGATCCGAACCACAGCGTGCCAGGAGTTCCATTCGGCAGCTCATTCATCTCGTCATCCATCACATGAACCTCGCCGAGCACAATCTTGCCTACCGTGCCGGGATGTGAGAGCCATTGCTCGCTGTCGCAAGACGCAAATCCAAGGCCTTCAGTTGCGCCGTAATACTCGTGGATAATCGGACCCCACCATTCGATCATCTGCTGCTTGACCTTCACCGGGCACGGAGCAGCAGCGTGAACCGCAAACTCAAGCGACGAGAGATCGAACTGCAAACGCTGATCGTCGGACAGCTTCAACATTCGAGAGAACATTGTCGGCACAAGCTGCGAATGGCTCACGCTGTAGGTCTCAATGAGGCGGAGGTATTCAACCGGGTCAAACTTCTCCATGATGATGACAGTGCCGCCAGCCCGAAGCGTCAGTGCAACAGCGGCCTGAGGCGCCGAGTGATATAGCGGGGCAGGGGAGAGGTACATCATCCCTTCGCGGTATTGCCACAGGTTCATCAAGAAGGTGTACAGCGGAAGCATTTCGGCTGGTGGCTGATCTGGCAAGGGGCGAAGAATTCCCTTTGGTCGACCGGTTGTGCCGGAGGAATACAGCATCGGAGTGCCAAGTGACTCATCAGCAATTGGTGTCGTTGGCATCGATCCGGTCGCTTCGGCGTAATCGACAACACGAGGATCAGAAATATCGCTCGGAACTCCACCGCAGACGAAGACCTTTCTGACATTCGGCGCACCGTCAAGGGCTTCGAGCGCAGTATGGACATTTGCGGTTGAGGTCACCAAGACCTCTGAACGCGAGTTCGACAGAATGTAGGCGAGCTCTTCTGGTGTGAGAAACGAGTTCACACAGGTGTAGTACGCGCCAGAACGCTCTCCTGCAGCGCAGGACTCCATGTACCACTCGTTGTTTTCCATAAAAATGGAGTAGTGGTCGAGGCGTTGTAAACCCTCTGAGCGCAACACATGGGCCAATTGATTGGCTCGACCCTCAAACTCGCTGTACGAAATGGTCTTGCCCGTTGACGCCATGATGATGGCGGGGCGGTCCGGGTTATTGATTGCGTGCCGGTCGAGATACACCGTTACCTCCAGATGGTTACTCAAAGCCTAGACAAACTCGATGACAGCGATTTATTCGGAGGCGTGCCCTTGAGGCCTCGCTCCATCCGGCAGGAGGAACCGCAAGTTCGCTAGGTTCACCAGATGGACATCGCCGTATTTGGATTCGACCCAACCGTAGAAGCGCTTGAGAACAGCCTCCGAGAAGCGGCCGAACAGGGCTTCCCGAGTTTCTGGATGCCGCAAATTTTTGGCATGGACGCACTCACCGCGATCGCCGTTGCCGCGAAGAATGTTCCGGAGATAAAAGTTGGCACTTCAGTCATCCCGACCTATCCGCGTCATCCAATGGTGCTTGCTCAGCAGGCGCTGACCACACAGTCGGTGATCGGTGGCCGCCTCCAACTTGGGATTGGTCTTTCGCATCAGCCAGTAGTCGAAGGCATGTGGGGTATTTCGTTCGACAAGCCAGTGAGACACATGTCTGACTATCTCTCGATCCTCACCCCGCTGTTGCAGGATCGCCGGGTGTCGTTCTCTGGCGAGTCGCTCACCGGTCGAGGTGAAATTACTCCTCCACCAGCAGATGCTCCGCCGGTGCTCGTCGCCGCACTCGGGCCGCAGATGCTGCGTCTTGCTGGTCGTGTGGCCGATGGAACGATTACCTGGATGACCGGCCCCGAGACCATTCGAACACTCACCGCTCCAACGATCAACACTGCTGCGCAAGAGGCTGGGCGCCCTGCACCGCAAGTGTTGATGGGGCTGCCAGTGTGCGTGACCGACGATGTCGACGCAGCAAGAGCGCGAGCCGATCGTGACTACGCGATTTACGGCCAACTGCCGTCGTATCGGGCAATGCTCGATCGTGAGGGTGCTGCGACTCCAGCTGATGTAGCCATCATTGGCGATGCTTCAGAAGTCGCTGGTCGAATTACTGCTCTCGCAGATTGCGGAGTCACCACGTTCGCAGCATCTGCGTTTGGTAACCCAGATGAGCTTGCTGCGACGCGCGAAGTGATGATCAGTCTGCTCTGATTACGTGTCGCTCTGAGTGTCGCGCATCGAATTCACCAATACCTCGCGATCAACCGTGATGAACACCGAATGCGCTTCGGCGACAAGTTGACCGGTTTCAACCACTGTCAACTCGCCAGTCATGATGACCTTTCGGCCATTTTGTTCGCCCGCTCGTACCCGGCAGGCGAGCCGAGTATGTAGGGGAGTGCCGGCTCGATAGGTGATGGTCAACTGTCCTGTGAATGCGGTGATACCAACGACACCTTGCACGAATCCAAAGATGTCATCGAAGAGCGCGGAGACAACCCCGCCGTGTGATCGTCCTGGAGCACCCTCGTGGGCAGCTCTCAGCGTGACGTACGCAACAATGTCGTCGCCCTCGCGATGGATCTCCGTGTCGAGCCCCCAAGGTGAAGCATTCCCCGACACAGGACGATCCGGATACGTTTCGCCAACCGGGCCTTGTTCGTAGTTGTATCGGCGGTGATCACCAAAGGTCGATGGATCGCGTCGACGAATTTCGCCAACATCGAAACGTGCAATGAGGTCTTCCAAGGTCTGCGCAGCCTCATTGAGAAGTGCTGGGTCTGAATGGTGGCCAGCGAACGAATGGCCGAGGTCGCGAATGGCCTGCCCAAATCGGGCTCGGCCGGCAAGAACTTCGTCGGAATCGATGGGGGTCACACCGAGAGATTGTCAGGTTCGGGTAGCGAGATCACAATCCGAACTGAGGACTACCGCGGTCAGGCAGATTCGAGAGCTTGGCTCAGAGTGTTCCAGGCAAGTACCGCACACTTGATGCGAACCGGGAACTTCACCACACCTTGTAACGCTTCGAGATCGCCGAGTGCTGGGGCCTCAGAGGGCTCGTCATGGTGGTGGTCTTCAATCGACATCATGTGCTTGAAATGATGAATCAATGCTTCAGCTTCGGCAACCGACTTCCCTCGAACCGCCTGAGACATCATCGAAGCACTGCTCTGAGAAATAGAGCAACCCTGACCACTCGTCTTGATGTCGCTCACCATTCCGTCTTCAATCAGCACGTAGAGCGTGATCTCGTCACCGCACAACGGATTGTGGCCATCGGCTGAAATCGCGGGAGGTGTTTCGAGTTCGCCTCGATTTCGAGGGTTGCGATAGTGGTCGAGAATGATTTCTCGGTAGAGATCTTCAAGTCCAGGCATAGTTCTTCAGGTCCTCGTTCACAATCCGAAAATGTCGTCAGCGCTCGTGAGGGCATCCGCGAGGATATCGACATCGTTGGTGTCGTTGTAGAGATACAAACTTGCCCGCACCGTTGCGTTGGCGCCGATGAGACGCATGAGCGGCTTTGCGCAGTGGTGGCCAGCCCGAACACAGACGTTGCGTTCGTCGAGAATCTGGCTCACATCGTGTGGGTGCAGGTCGCGAAATGCGAAACTCAACACGCCACCACGCTCTTCAACATTTCGAGGACCATGAATGACGAGGTCTGAGCCGAAACGCTCGGTCAACGTGTCAAGCGCGTATTGGGTGAGTTCCATTTCGTGGCGACGAATTTCGGCCATACCGATAGATGACAGGTACTCAACGGCAGCTCCGAGGCCGATTGCCTCGATGATCGGGGGAGTACCAGCTTCGAATTTGGCTGGAACCGGCGCGCAAGTAAATGAATCGAGCCGGACATCGTCGATCATGTTCCCTCCACCTTGCAGCGGTGGAAGTTGCTCAAGCATTTCTGGTCGGCCCCACAGAACGCCAATGCCTGAAGGTCCGAGCATCTTGTGGCCTGAGAAGGCGACAAGATCAGCGCCCATCGCCTGAACGTCAGTCACCGCGTGCGGAACCGATTGGCAGGCGTCGACCATTACGACCGCACCGACGGCGTGTGCTCGTTCAACAATTTGGCTGACCGGATTCATCGTCCCGAGCACATTGCTCATCGCTGAGAACGACACAACCGAGGCCCCGTCGATGAGGTTGTCGAGATCGCTGAGATCGAGGCGGCCATCTTCGGTTAAGGGAATCCAGCGCAATGTGATGCCGCGCTCTGCAGCCATCATTTGCCATGGAACGATGTTCGCGTGATGCTCCATGTGAGTGAGCACAACCACGTCGCCACGATTCAAATTGGCGCGACCCCATGAATAGGCGATCAAGTTCAGGGCTTCAGTCGCATTTTTAGTGAAAACAATTTCATTCGTGCTGTTGGCGTTAATAAATTTCGCCACGGCCGAACGCGCACCCTCGTATTTTTCAGTCGCACTCGCGGCCAACGTATAAGCACTGCG
>JALRDI010000059.1 GCA_023257035.1 Ilumatobacteraceae bacterium
TCCATCCGGGCAGTAAAGGAGCGTATGCATGCCTGTCACCGTCGTCGTCGGCGCCCAGTGGGGTGACGAAGGCAAGGCCAAAGTCATTGACCTACTTGCGAAAGAGCACCCTGTTGTTGCTCGTTATCAAGGTGGCCACAACGCTGGCCACACCGTTGTCGTGGGGGAAGAGAAATACGCCCTGCAATTGACGCCGTCCGGCGTGTTCTATGACACGGTGACACCAGTAATTGCGAACGGTGTTGTGGTTGACCTCCCAACTCTGTTCAACGAGATCGACACCCTGACCTCACGAGGGGTCAGTTGCGAGAAGTTGAAGGTGTCAACTCGAGCACATCTCATTTTCCCTTGGCATCAACGTCACGATGCGTTAGCCGAGGAGGGGCGTGGCGAGAACAAAATCGGAACGACCTTAAAGGGAATCGGCCCCGCGTACGCCGACAAGGCGCGCCGTGTAGGCATCCAAGCTGGCGCCGTTGCAGATATCGATTCGTTTGCAGTAGCCGTTCGTGAGCGCTGTGAGGCCGAGAATGTTCTCATCACTCAAGCGGGTGGAGAGCCAGTCAATGTCGATGACGCCGTTGCTCAGTTCACTGCGTTAGGTATTCGTCTTCAGCCGTACCTATGCGACACGGTGAACTTTCTCCACGATGAGATAGCCGCTGGTTCGCCGATCTTGCTCGAAGGCGCGCAGGCAACATTCCTCGACCTTGACCACGGCACCTACCCGTATGTGACGTCATCGAACCCGACGGCAGGTGGAGCGTGTGCAGGCACAGGATTAGGCCCCCGCAACATTGATCGCGTGGTTGGCATTTCAAAGAGTTACACCACCCGAGTCGGCGCTGGACCGTTCCCAACAGAGTTGACTGACGATCTCGGTGACCGGCTTGTCGATATTGGTCGCGAATTCGGCACGGTGACCGGTCGTCGGCGTCGTGCGGGTTGGCTTGATTGCGTGATGCTTCGTCATGCCGTCCGGCTCAATAGCTTGACTGAACTCGCGGTGACCAAACTTGATGTCCTCGACACCTTCGAGACCATTCGCGTGTGCACCGGCTATCGAATTGATGGCCATGAAGTCGCCAATTACCCAGATCTCCCAGAGGTGCTCGAGCGAGCAGAGCCCGTGTATGCCGAGCTGGATGGATGGCAAAGCAATTCGACATCGGCGAGGACGCCTGACGATCTCCCTCCGCAGGCCCAAGCCCTTATTCGCCTCATCGAAGAACAAGTGGGCATCCCAGTCAGAATTATTGGTGTCGGCGCCGAACGTGATGACTACGTCTTGTGGGATTCGCCAGCGTGATTGATCGCTATCAGACCCCCGAGATGGCATCGGTGTGGTCTGACGCTGCTCGTATGGGCCGGTGGCTTGAAGTTGAACTGCTCGCCACGGAAGCGCATGCTGCCCTCGGGATTGTTCCAGCCGCAGACGCCGCAGCGTGCCGTGCTTCAGCTCCTGTTGTCGACGACAGTTTTGTTGCGTCAGTAATGGCTCGTGAGGAAATCACCCAGCATGATGTTGCAGCATTCGTCGATGTCGTTCAGGACGCAATCGGCGGGAGTGCCGGCCCGTGGATCCATTACGGATTGACCTCCACCGATGTGGTCGATACCGGGCTGTGTTGGGCTATGCGAGATGCGGCTGATCTGTTGCTGGTCGCGGCCGATGAATTGATTGCGCAACTTGTTGCAACTGCGAATGCTCATCGTGACACCGTCATGATTGGCCGAACACATGGAGTGCACGCCGAGCCAACCACGTTCGGCGCGAAAGTAGCCCTTTGGGCTCTGCAGCTTGATCGTGATCGTCGTCGACTTCAGGCAGCTCGGGAGGGCATTGCTGTCATGAAGCTGTCAGGTGCAGTCGGAACGTATTCGAATGTTCCGCCAGAAGTTGAAGCGCATGTGGGGAACGCCCTTGATCTCACGCCGGTTCCGGCGACACAGGTCATTGCCCGTGATCGTCACGCTGAATTCCTCTGGGCGTGCGCATCGATTGCGGCGAGCTGCGAGCTCGTTGCGGTTGAACTTCGCCACCTCCAGCGAACCGAGGTAAGTGAAGTTCGCGAGGGTTTTGCTCCGGGTCAAAAGGGATCCTCTGCAATGCCTCATAAGCGGAATCCGATTTCTGCCGAAACGATTTCTGGTCTCTCTCGGGTCGTTCGGTCAAATTTGATGGCTGGCCTTCAAGATGTTGCTCTGTGGCACGAGCGTGATATCTCGCATTCGAGCGTTGAGCGCGTCATCCTCCCGGATTCATCGATGCTGGTGCACTACATGCTGCGCCGTCTCCGCCGTCTGCTCGAACGACTTGAAGTCGATGCGGAACGTATGGAGGAGAATCTGCATTCGAGTTTTGGCGTGGTGTTCTCGCAGCCCGTGCTGCTCGCGCTTGTTGCAACAGGACTCACGCGCGATGACGCCTACCGAATTGTGCAACGGAATGCGATGGTCGCCTGGGAGCAACGCCGGCCGTTTAAAGATGTGCTTGCGGAAGATCAAGAGGTGATGGCTCGCGAGCCGGCCATCGATCTTGATGCAGCGTTTGATCTACGCGCGTCGTTAGAGCACGTGTCAGCGACATTTGCTCACCTCGACGCCCTGGAGCGGGCGTCGTCTCATCGGTTGGGCTGATCAGAGCGAGCGTGGAATGCCGGCGCGCTTCAATACGGCCGCATCGACACCAATCTCGCGCCACGTGACGTACGAGATATGCCGGCGGTTGCTGTAATCGAGAGCGACCTTTACGAACTCGGCTTCTGCAGTTGAAATATCTGCGCCCGAGCCAAGAGCCTCAAATTCGTCCTGCAAGTCACGGCGTTCCTGCAGCAAAAGAAGTTCATTAAGCGGGTCTGCTGATGACAACTCAACTTCAATCTTGTCGAGCCGCTTTTGGATGCTTTCAGCGGTCCGCTTGCGGCCGCGCTTCGGCTTTGATGATTTGAGTGCTTCGAGATAATCGCGAACGACTCGGCTTTCATGACGACCCTGAGCAAGGGCTGCCTTGTGGTCATCGCTCATTGCTGATTTGTCGGACTTACTTGCCATAAAGTTTGAGTTTAGGAAGTTATTTCTTTATCGCACAAAATCCAGTTGTATTTGTAAGAAATGTTGGGAAGTTTTGTTCATATTTTGTGCAGCAAAATCCCAAAAGACACTTCGATTCACCATTTCTCCCGTGCGACTGAAATGAACGATGGTCGTTGAGATCGTCAAGACGCCCAGATTGATTGCCCCCTGATGCGTGAGGAACGACGAAATCAGAGCGTTTCTCATACAAAAAAGGGGATGCCCTTGGTTGAATGTCTCAATGTTCGAACTCACTCCGCACGGCCCTGACACCTTTGTTGGCTCTGGTCCGAGATATCCGTGGGGAGGCCTCTACGGCGGACAAATTGTTGCTCAGGCTCTTCGTGCTGCGACGCTGACAGCCGATGAAGGGTTTCGGCCACATTCGATCCGGGCATATTTCATTCGACCCGGTGACCACACTGAGCCAATCCGATATGAGGTGGACCGCATTCGAAATGGCCGCTCGTTCTTAACTCGAAGGGTCGTTGCACGGCAAGCGATTGGTGCAATTCTCAATGCGGAATGTTCGTTTCAGCGTCCAAAGGATGCGGTCGATTTGCAAACGATCGAGATGCCGAATGTTCCTGGGCCAGAATCACTTGAGGAAAGTTCATTTACACGGCGATTTGATCGTTGTTTCGTCCCTGATGATCAAGTGCGGGCTGCCCCTCGAACGGGAGCTGGACGCGTCACTGCGTGGATCAAAGTAAATGACCATGATCTCGTCAACAACGAATCACCTGATGCAGAACTCATGCATCAATGCTGGCTTGCATACACATCTGATGACCTCGCTACCGACACGGTTCGTGCAGCTGCGATTCAAGGAACCGATGTAGATCGTGAGAACTGGAAAGGTGTCAGTCTCGACCACACCATTTGGTTCCATCGGCCAATGCGCTCAGATGTATGGCATCTGCATGACTTCACCTGTCACCACTTCACCGCCTCGAGAGGCCTCGCAGTTGGACACGTATTCACGGCAAGTGGTGAACACGTAGCGACCGTTGCGCAAGAAGTGTTGTTACGCGATATCCGCCTAAGGCCAAGTACGTGATATTGAGTTTGCTTCTTTGAGGGTTGGCTTCATCTGAAGCAGGTATGGGGCGGTGGGCGACCTACCCGAGTAGTGAGGCGATGAGGTCAAGGTGGTCGAGGTCTGCCAAGTCGAGCACTTGCAGATACACCCGCTCAGCTCCTGCCTCTCTCCACTTGCTCACCGTCTCGACAAACTGTTCCGTTGTGCCTGCAGCACCGTTCTGACGAAGCTCGTCGGGTTCGCGGCCGATGACTTCCGCCCTTCGCCTGAACTCGTCCTCGTTGTTGCCGACACATGCCACGAGCGCTGCTGACCAGGTCAAGTCGCTTGGTGCACGTCCGATTGCCTCACATGCCCCACGAACAACGGCAGTTTGTGAAGCGAATGTGTCGAGGTCGGTGAACGGCATGTTGAATTCAGCGGCGTATTGGGCGGTGAGCGCTGGTGTTCGCTTTGCCCCGCGACCTCCAATGATGATCGGGATTCCACCGGCTTGAACTGGCTTTGGAAGCGCTGGCGAGTCGGTCAGTGACCAGTGCTTGCCGGCATAGGAAAATGTCTCGCCATTTGGTGTCCGCCACATCCCGTCAACGATTGCGAGCTGTTCGGTGAAACGATCAAATCGTTCACCAAGGGCGGGGAACGGGATTCCGTAGGCAGTGTGCTCGGCTTCGTACCAACCGGCACCAAGCCCGAGCTCGATTCTTCCACCTGACATCTGGTCGACGTTTGCGACCGAGATAGCAAGCGGGCCGGGGTGACGGAATGTCGCTGCGGTAACAAGAGTTCCCAGGCGGATAGTTGTTGTATCTCGTGCCAACCCGCCGAGCGTGACCCATGCATCGCTCGGTCCGGGCTCGCCGCTTACCGAGCCCATCTTCAGGTAGTGGTCAGAACGAAAGAAGGCCCCAAATCCGAGGGTCTCGGCGCGCAATGCCACGGCGAGAAGATCGTCGTATGTCGCGCCCTGCTGAGGCTCGGTGAAGATTCGGTATGGAGTAAGTGCGGTCGTTGTCACATCCCCGAACATAGAGGCTGAGTGCTGTCCGCGTAACCTCGGAGACGTGACAGAACCTTCCAACCTCTCTCCTTCTCGCACTGCGTTACGAGAGCATGTGTTGACACATTCGGTGAAACGCGGTGAGTTCACCTTGAAGAGCGGGGCGAAGAGTTCGTGGTTCCTCGACACGAAGCAGACCGCTTGCCGGCCCGATGGCATCGTGTTGGTTGCTGAGGCGCTACTTGAGATCCTTCCAGCCGAGGCGACGGCCATTGGCGGTTTGACGATGGGCGCTGACCCGGTTGCATTTGGCGTTGCGGCAGTGGCCGCAACAAAAGGTCGGATGTTGAGGAGCTTCAGCGTTCGCAAGGAGGCTAAAGACCATGGAGTCACCGGTCGACTTGCGGGCGCATTGCAGCCCGATGACGTTGTCGTCATTGTTGAAGACACGACGACGCGTGGCACGAGTTTGCTCGAGGCGGTTGAGGTTGTTCAAGCGTTCGGCGCAACGGTGATGCTTGCGAGTGTCATTGTTGACCGGGGTACCACCTGCGCTGATCTCTGTTCGGCGGCGGGTGTTGATTACCAGCCGCTCTTAACCGCGACTGATCTCGGATTTGATCCAGGTACATAACCAGTAAGGCTGAACTTTTGATGAAAACGGCAACAGGCGCCCGAAGGCGCCTGTGGTGGTCGAGACCGGCGTCGATCCGGTGACCTTCCGCTTTTCAGGCGGACGCTCTGCCAACTGAGCTACTCGACCGAGTGCGATATGGAACGGATTGCGCACCACATACGCAACGAGGCTGCCAAGTGGCAGCCCCGAGCGGTCCCGACGGGACTCGAACCCGCGACCTCCGGCTTGACAGGCCGGCGTGAACTCCAACTTCACCACGAGACCAGATCTGAGACTTCAGAACTGTTTGGCACCCCCAACGGGATTCGAACCCGTGCCGCCACCTTGAAAGGGT
>JALRDI010000066.1 GCA_023257035.1 Ilumatobacteraceae bacterium
AGTTCGAGGCCGACGAGAAATTCCGCTGAATCGGCGATCGACATCTCACAAACTTCGGAGATGTTTCGCCCGTTGATCGTGATCGCCAATGTGAATGGCTTCAGACGAGCCCCCTCACAGGCCGAGCACGGCACCTCTCGCATGTAACCCTCGAATTGTTCACGAGTCCAGTCGCTATCAGCGGACTCATGGCGGCGCTTAATCCACGGAATCACGCCTTCGAACTCCGACGAGAACGTCCGCGAACGGCCATACCGGTTGCGGTACTTCACCGTCAGGCGACCCTTCGCTCCTCCGAGCAGAAGCTTCTGGTGCTTTGCTGGCAGGTCCTTCCATGGCAGCGCCAAATCGATCTCGTTTGCCTCAGCCACCGACTCGAGCATCCGCGTGAAATATTGAGTGTGGGCTGACCGCCATGGCGCAATCGCCCCATCAACGACTGAGACTTCAACATCGGGAATCACAAGTTCAGGGTCGACTTCGAACGTCGTGCCAAGCCCGTCGCAGGTTTCACATGCCCCGTATGGCGAGTTGAACGAGAAATTTCTTGGAGCAGGCTCATCAAAACTTGAGCCGCACGACGGGCAAGCGAGGTGCTGGCTAAAGGTCAACGTTTCGCCTTCGTCGCCATCACGAGGAACGATCTCGATCTGCGCCACTCCATCGGCAAGTTGCAGCGCCGTCTCCAACGAGTCAGTTAGGCGGCGCTCAATTCCTTCACGAAGCACGAGGCGATCGATCACTACTTCGATGTCGTGCGACTCATATCGAGCGAGCCGATCTTCACCCTTCAAGAACTCATCGATCTGAACGGTTTCGCCATCGATACGAGCTCGGACGTACCCCTGACCCGAGAGGTCTTCGAGGAGGGTTTCGTATTCACCCTTACGCCCGCGAACCACAGGGGCCAAAATCTGAAACCGCGTTTCAGGCTCAAGTTCGAGCACCCTGTCGACGATCTGTTGCGGGGTTTGCCGCTGAAGCCGTGTGCCGTCATTCGGGCAATGCTGGACACCAATTCGTGCGTACAACAGGCGCAGATAGTCGTAGACCTCTGTAATCGTGCCGACCGTTGAGCGCGGGTTGCGGCTGGCCGACTTCTGGTCAATGGAAATCGCTGGCGACAACCCCTCGATGACATCGACATCGGGCTTGTCCATCTGGCCCAAGAACTGACGCGCATAGGAGGACAGCGACTCGACATAACGCCTCTGACCTTCGGCATAAATCGTGTCAAAGGCGAGGCTCGACTTACCTGATCCAGAGAGCCCCGTAAACACCACAAGCCGATCACGAGGCACCTCAACCGAGACATTCTTTAGGTTGTGCTCTCGAGCACCGCGCACCGTAATCACCGGCGCTTCGCCTGCCGCGGCCCGGGCTGCTGACCGGCGAGCGCGATCTGCTGCTTGCTCTTTCGAGGTCTTCTCGGCTGGCTTCTTTGCAACACTCTTCTTTGCTGCGGTTTTCTTGGAAGCCGCCTTCTTCGTCGCACTCCCCTGCTTCTTTACTGCGGGGCGTGAAGCACCCTTTGGTGTCGACGTCGTACTGGAAGCCACGTTTGGCGAGGCTAACGGGCGTTCAGTCACCGAGCGTCACGGAGTTCACGACGAAGATCAGCAATCTCGTCGCGCAGTCGAGCGGCATACTCAAACTTCAACTCGACTGCGGCCTCGTGCATCTCTTCTTCGAGGCTTTGGATGAGTCGAGCAATCTCTTTTTCGGGAAGCGACGCCAACTCGCGTTGCACCTTTTCACGTTCACGTTTGCGGCGGCGATCCTTGCCCGGCACTGGCGTCGTCCCTGCATCTGGACGCAGCATTGACAAAATATCTCCAACAGCCTTCCGGATCGTTTGCGGATTGATGCCGTGCTCTTCGTTGTATGCGATCTGCAGATCACGACGACGCTTCGTCTCTGAAATGGCTCGCTGCATTGAATCGGTCACCCGATCCGCATACATCACGACCTGGCCGTCGACATTTCGAGCAGCACGACCAATCATCTGAATCAACGAGGTCTCGCTACGAAGAAAACCTTCTTTGTCGGCATCGAGAATGCACACCAACGAGACCTCTGGAAGGTCAAGGCCCTCGCGCAGCAAGTTGATTCCCACCAGCACATCGAACTCGCCGAGACGCAATGCACGAAGAATCTCGATGCGCTGAATGGTGTCGATATTTGAATGCAGATATCGCACGCGCAGGCCCTGCTCGAGCAAATAATCGGTGAGGTCCTCAGCCATCTTCTTTGTCAGCGTGGTAACCAACACACGGTCACCTTTTGTCACGCGGTCACTCACCATGTCGATGAGATCGTCGATCTGACCTTTTGTCGGCCGCACGATGACCTCAGGATCAACCAACCCAGTCGGGCGAACAATCTGCTCGGCAACATTGTCAGAGATCGATATTTCGTAATCGCTTGGTGTGGCAGACAAGAACACACATTGGTTGATGCGTTCGATCGTCTCATCGAAGGTCAACGGCCGGTTGTCACGAGCACTTGGCAGGCGGAAACCGTGCTCAACGAGCACATTTTTACGGCTGCGGTCACCGGCATATTGGCCGTGTAACTGCGGTACCGCAACATGGCTTTCGTCAATGACCAACAGATAGTCATCTGGGAAGTAATCAAGCAACGTGAACGGCGGATCGCCCGGCTGGCGACCGTCAATATGCATCGAATAGTTCTCAATTCCCGAGCAGTATCCGACCTCGGCCATCATCTCGAGGTCGTATTGGGTTCGCATCCGAAGGCGCTGCGCCTCAAGCAATTTCTGCTCACGCTCAAATTCACTCAGGCTCGTTTGCAGCTCGGCTTCGATACCTGCAATCGCCCGAGCCATACGCTCGACACCTGCAACGTAGTGAGTTGCCGGGAACACGTACGCCCGAGAAAGTTCTTCGAGGGTCTCACCAGTGATCGGATCAATCCTCGTCAGACGATCAACCGTGTCGCCAAACATTTCAATCCGCAGCACCGACTCCTCATAGGCCGGATGCACCTCAATGGTGTCACCTCGCACTCGAAACTTGCCGCGGATGAGCGTCATGTCGTTGCGGTCATACTGCATATCGACGAGACGCCGAAGAATCGATCGCATGTCGTAGTCGATTCCCACATTTAGATCGAGCAACTGCCCCCGATACTCATCTGGGGAACCCATACCGTAGATGCATGACACTGACGCCACGACAATTGTGTCTCGGCGTGTCAGCAAAGCGGCTGTCGCCGAGTGCCGCAACCGGTCAATCTCGTCATTGATCGACGAGTCTTTCTCGATGAACGTGTCACTTGACGGGATGTATGCCTCTGGTTGGTAGTAGTCGTAATACGACACGAAATATTCGACTCGATTGTTCGGGAAGAACTCACGCATCTCCTGAGCAAGCTGCGCTGCGAGGCTTTTGTTCGGAGCAAGAATGAGCGTGGGCCGCTGCACCTTCTCAATCGTCCAAGCGATCGTTGCGGACTTACCCGATCCGGTTATGCCGAGCAGTGTCTGGAAACGATGGCCCGCCTCGACTCCCTCAGCGAGGGAAGCAATTGCTTTTGGCTGATCACCAGCAGGCTCAAACTCAGAGACAACCTCGAACACTTCTTTGCGCTCTGCGTCGAGTTCGGTACTCATTCGATCCTCGATACATCAACCACCGGAATATCGGGATCAAGGGTCAACGCATGGAAACGTTCACCCTCGCCAGGAAGCAATTCGTTGAAGGCACTTGTCACGAGATTCCAATACCGAATTTCAATTCCAGCAGTTCCGCGGTCACGGGCGTCAACATAATCAGCGATCGGAGCCGATGTCGGCACGTACGTCACGATGCGATCAATCTCAAAACTCTCCACGTCACCCTCAAGGAGGCTGATTTCTGATGTGACATCAACCTGTTCGTAACGGACCTCACGCTGATCGAGAGATGCAAGTTCGTCTCCGGATACAGCAGCGATTACTCCGTTCATCACCGCCGAAGAGTCAGCCGCAATTCCGAGGGCCACGACCGTGTCGATTTTTGAAACTTCGCTTCCGCGATACCGCTCGGGCGAAATGCGATATCCGTAGTTCCAACTCCGTTGCCACCCCCGACAGTCGGCGGCAA
Source organism: Ilumatobacteraceae bacterium (assembly GCA_023257035.1). Taxonomy (GTDB): domain Bacteria; phylum Actinomycetota; class Acidimicrobiia; order Acidimicrobiales; family Ilumatobacteraceae; genus Casp-actino5. The sequence goes on from JALRDI010000066.1 coordinate 4,107, forward strand.
CGAAATTCTCGCCGCGCACGGGAAGTCGACCAATTGTTGACCCAAGTGAAACCGGGCTCACGAGCGAGCCGTAACCAAATACCCAGGTATTCACCCGGTGATCTGCCCCCACACATCTGCAACTTGTGCCCGCAACATTTCAACGTCACCGGAGTTGTCGACAACGTGCGACGCGATCGCGAGACGCTTTTCACGCGACGCCTGATTCGCTATCCGATTTCTTGCGTCGGTTTCATCCATTCCACGGGCGTTCACCAACCGATCAACCGCAATTTCCGGATCAATGTCAACAACGATCGTTGCATCAAGGTCATCTCGCGGGTTTTCGGCAAGTAGCGGGAAATCAAGCACCACATGCTGACCGTCGTCGTGACCGACCTTGATCTGGCGAAGTATTTCAGCCTGCATCACAGGATGCACAATGCCATTGAGATCTTTCAGCGCTGCTTTGGACGCATCGTCGTTACCAAACACGATTGCGGCAACACCAGCCCTGTTTAACGATCCATCACTGTGAAGAATCGAGTCGCCAAAACGCTCTACCATCGCCGCAAGAACCGGAGAACCCGCAGATTGCAGTTGCCGGGCTATTTCGTCAGCGTCAACGATGCATGCGCCGAGCTCCGCGAGCAACGCCGACACCGTCGACTTGCCCGCGCCGATGCCGCCAGTCAAACCGACTAGCAGCATGCGATCACTCCTGCTCTGCGGCTTCTGCTTCGGCTTCTGGTGCCTCTTCAACAGCAGTCGCTGTTGGCTCGGCGCTGTTCTCGTACTCAGCCCAAGCGGCTTCCATCTGCTCTTCGCTGTGCGTCCAGTTGCCTTCGTCGTCAACGTCGAAGTGTTCGCGGTACTCAGCAGCGAGTTCGCCACCCTCAGCAGCCTGCTTGATTGAGAGGCTGATACGACGGCGCTGGAGGTCAAGATCAATGATCTTCACCCAGAGCTCCTCGCCCGGAGTCACGATGTCGCCAGGGTTCTCAACGTGGTGTGCTGACATCTCCGAGATGTGCACGAGGCCCTCAATGCCATCGCCAACCTGAACAAATGAACCGAACTGCACAAGCTTGGTGACACGGCCGTAGACCAACTGCCCAACGGCGTGACCTTCGGCGAACTCCGCCCAAGGATCTTGCTGCGTGGCCTTCAAGCTCAGGCTGATGCGCTCACGTGAGAAATCGACGTCAAGAACCTGAACGGTGACTGGGTCACCGACGGCAACGACTGCGCCTGGGTGGTCGACATGCTTCCACGAGAGCTCGCTGACGTGAATGAGACCGTCCATGCCGCCGAGGTCGACGAATGCACCGAACGAAACAACCGACGAGACCGTTCCTTCGCGGACTTCCCCAATCTTGAGATTGGTGAGGAAGTTGTCGCGGGTCTCCTTCTGGTTCTCTTCGAGGTATGCACGTCGTGACAACACGACGTTGTTGCGGTTTTTGTCGAGCTCAATGATCTTTGCCTGGACAACGGTGCCGATGTACGGCTGAAGGTCGCGGACACGACGCAACTCAACGAGTGATGCAGGAAGGAATCCACGCAGACCGATGTCAACGATGAGACCACCCTTGACGACCTCAATAACTGGACCTTCGACAATCGCCTCAGATTCTTTCTTGGCTTCAATGTCGCCCCAAGCCCGCTCGTACTGAGCACGCTTCTTCGACAGGACCAACCGGCCCTCTTTGTCTTCCTTCGTCAACACGAGAGCTTCGAGGGTCTCGCCCATTGAAACAACTTCGGCTGGGTTCACGTCATTGCGGATGCTGAGCTCACGTGAAGGAATCACGCCTTCGCTCTTGTATCCAATGTCGAGCAGAACCTCATCACGGTCGATCTTGACGACAGTGCCGCTCACAAGCTGACCGTCATCGACTTCGGGGATCCCAGTGACCGCCTCAGAGAAGTTGGTGTCGTTATCTACGACCTGACGGGGGGTGTATTTCCCTTCATCATCAAATGTTCCCATCGTGGGATCGATGACTTGGGTGCTCGTGGTGTCGGACAAGGCTGGGTACTGCTTTCAGAAGTGTTGATAAATGGATTCATCGCATTAAAGAAATGCGTTGCGAAGGCTATCAGTGGTCTCTGCGCATCACATCCGACACGCAACAAGAAGAAATTCAGGAGAATTCACTGTCGCCGGGTCATTTCCGTATGCACCCGGCTCAACGCTTGAAATCGATTCGACATCAAGTCCGAACATCGCACACAGCAGACGCAATTCACGCGGGGTGTAACAAGCAGTCCACAGGTCGACTTCGGCAACTTCACCTTGAGGGTTGCGGATCTCAGTGTGCTCATGGTTCACACCAGAATCAGCGTCGAAATACGAGGGATACTCCCCCTTTGCTTGTGCCTGCACAACGAAATAACTACTGAATGCCGATAACGCAAGCCGGCCGCCAGGGCGAAGGCACTTGGTGATCCCGGAGAAGACAATCGCGTTTCCGTCAAGACCAGAACGATTCGAATCGACGGAACTATCCGACGCAGTCATCAGCCCGAATGCGCCCTGACAAAGACAAATCACCGCATCGAAGGACTCGTGAAGATCCTGTTCGTCAGCAAGCAGTCGTGCATCAAGCCGTTGGAAGGTTGCACCCACTGGCGCTGCATCAGTTGCGAGGTCAATAAACGTCTGAGAAATGTCGATGCCATGCACCTCAAACCCGCGGCGCGCAAGTTCGTGGGAATGGCGACCAGGGCCGCAGCCGACATCAAGGATGCGCATACCTGGTGCAAGGCCTAGCACCCTCTCGAGATAGTCACACTCGGCGACCGTGCCCTTGGTAAACGAATACCGCAGGTACGCAGATCCCAGATGGTCAGCTAACCCTTCGAACCAGTGATCGTGAACCATATGGTTTCGACGTTCAGCCTTTTGCATCCGCCCAGGTTGAACCCCAGGCAACGTTCACTTCGAGCGGCACGTCAAGTTCAACTGCCGACCGCATGAGCCCGACCACCAACTCGCCGACTTCGTCATGCTCGGCTTCTGGAACTTCGACGATGATTTCGTCGTGCACCTGCAGCACGATGCGAGATGTGTATCCGCCGTCGGTCAGCGCTCGGTCAACGTTGACAAGCGCAATCTTGAATACATCAGCGGCAAGCCCTTGAATCGCCGCATTCATCGCCTGCCGCTCGCCAGCCTGCCGCACCCGCCAATTCGAGTCGAGAAGCTCTGGAATTGACCGGCGGCGCCCAAACAACGTCTCGGTGTAACCCTTCGTGCGGGCCTCGGCCACTGCACGATCCATGTATGCCTGAACCGCCGGAAACGCCTCGAAGTACGAATTCAAAATGACCGATGCCTCGTCAGTCGGAATTCCCAGGCGCTGACCGAGGCCATACGCCTCCATGCCATACGCAAGCCCGTACGACACCATCTTGGCTTTCGATCGCTGGTCGAGCGAGACGTCGCTGGGGTCAACCTCAAACACTCTTGCGGCCGTCGCATTGTGAATGTCAACTCCGCCGTTAAATGCCTCCAACAACCCGGGGTCAGCTGCGAGGTGCGCGATACAGCGCAACTCAATTTGGTTGTAATCGGCAACGAGCAACTCGCATCCATCAGCCGGCACAAACGCAGTGCGAAACACCCGACCTTCATCTGAGCGAACCGGAATGTTGTGAAGGTTCGGCCGATCCGAACTCAAACGACCGGTGCGCGCCACGGTCTGATTAAACGACGCATGAATTCGATCATCGCCGGCAACTTCGTTCAGCAGACCTTCCCCGTAGGTTCCACGCAACTTGTCGAGTTCACGATGACGTAACAACGGCTCGATGAACTCGGGCCACTGGTCTCGAAGTTTTTCGAGTGTGGCGGCGTCAGTCGAATACCCGCTCTTCGTCTTTCGGACCCCCGCTGGGCTCAGTCCATGCTGGTCATACAACAAGGCTCGAAGCTGAGTTGGCGAGTTGAGATTGAGGTCGGGAGATTCCGCAACCGAGCGCAACTCCGTTGCGAGGGCCTCGACACGCTCCCGCAAGCCGCGCCCGATCTCTTCAAGTGCGGACCGATCGACGGCGATCCCGATGTGCTCCATCTTCGCAAGCACCCGAACGAGCGGAATTTCTGTTTCAGCGAACAGCACCTCAACTCCGGCATCCGCAACGCCCGCAGTGAGCGGACCGGCAAGTTCTCGGACCGCCAACGCAATTCCGGCAGCTTCGCCATCTCGACGCTCTCCATCGAGGGCGAGCTGACCAGTAGGAGTCGAAGGCGATGAGGACTCATCAAGCACGCGCTCCGCAAACTTGGACAGCAAATCCGAAATCGACAGCTTTGAGTAGCCCGGGTCAATGAGATAGGCAGCGACACCAACATCAAATGTCAGGCCAGGAAGATCGCCGCCGAGATCAAGAAGTGACCGAATAAGTTCTTTTGATTGGTGAGAGCGCACGCATTCGTGGGCCGAGAGGGCATCAAGCACCTCTCGTGTCGAAATGAGGTCAGCAGGAACCCACACCGCATCGTCGGCGGCGCCTGCAACAACCGCTAGTCCCTCAAGTGTTGATCGACCCGCATCTCCAGACCACATTCCTGCGATATCGAGAATCGGCGTGCCCTGCACGAGCGCAACGACCTCCGCAGAAGTTTCAGCAGTTGTAACGGAAGCACTGATGAGAGCCTGATCATCTGTCTCTTGCCGTTCACCATCGGCGTCATCCGCGCCCTGCCCGGTCGAAATCGCAGCCAGAATTCGAGTGCGCAGTTGGGCAAATTCGAGAACTTCGAACAGACGATCAACCTCAGCACGGTCCGGCGTAATTCGCAGTGTTTCGGCATCGAGATCGCCGATTGGCGCGTCCCTGCGCAACTCCATCAGATCAAGATTGCGACGGACCCGATCAGCCGACTCAGCGAGATTTGCCTTTAATTTTGGTGTCTGCTCATCGATCGCCGCGAGTATTCCCTCAACTCCGCCATAGGTGTTAATCAATTTCGCAGCTGTCTTTTCGCCAACCCCCGGCACCCCGGGAAGATTGTCGCTCGGGTCAC
>JALRDI010000112.1 GCA_023257035.1 Ilumatobacteraceae bacterium
CGCCGTTAGCCTCACAGTGATCTTGGTCGCTAATGAACCAAGACCTACGAAAGTGAGTACCCCGATATGCCAAAAGGCACTGTGAAGTTCTTCAATGATCAGAAGGGCTTCGGGTTTATCAGCCGCGACGGCCAGGAAGACCTGTTCGTCCACTTCTCCAATATTGTCGGCTCAGGTCGTCGCACCTTGGTTGATGGTCAAGAAGTTGAGTTCGAGGTTGGCGAGGGTCGCAAGGGCCCAGAAGCCGTCGACGTCAAAGCTGTCTGACCTAACTAGCAACGTGTCTTCGGGGTAACCCGAAAGATCGAGCGAGAGTCCGCCCGAAAGGGCGGGCTCTTTCGCGTGGTGGGTGCAGAGGTAGCAACTCGCTGACAGACTGAAAACGTGCGTGTCACCTTCGCTACCGCTGAATTCAGCCCGATTGCATCAGTCGGTGGGCTCGCTGCTGCAGCAGCAGGGCTCGTTGGCGCCTTACGTCGGAGCGGCATCGACGTCGACGTGCTGCTTCCCGACTACAACGCTGTAGCCGATGGTGTTGTTGACACCATCGAGTTGGATGTTCCGCTGTGGGCCGGGCCGGCCACTGCGAAACGGGTTGAGCATCCTGTTGCTGGTTCGATCTACCTGATTGACGTTCCCGGGATTGCAAAGAGCCATCCGTACTTACAGCCTGATGGGAACGGCTGGCTCGACAACACTGATCGTTTCATGCGGTTCAGCGCGGCTGTTGCAGCATTTATCCGTCAGACATCACCAGATGTTGTGCATCTCAACGACTGGCACACCGCAGCTGCACTCGCAATGCTTGACCCGCTGCCTCCATCGGTGCTGTCGCTCCACAATCTCGCCCATCAGGGCGCAACCGGCGGAGAATGGCTCGAACTTCTTGGGCCGCAGAGTGCGCATTTCGAGTGGTGGGGTGGATTCAACCCTCTCTCAGGAGCAATCGCCGTTGCTCACAAGGTTGTTGCAGTCTCCCCGCACCACGCCACTGAGATTGTTTCTGATGGCCAGGGATTTGGCCTCGAAGAGCCGCTTCGCGCGAGAGGCGACGCGTTAATTGGGATTCTCAACGGAATTGACACCACGGTGTGGGACCCACAACACGGCGGATACATCGAAGCATCGTTTTCGGCAACTGATCTTTCAGGCAAGGCGGATTGTCGTGACGCGGTCGTCGATGAACTCGGCCTCGTTGACGACGACTCTCTGCTTGCGGTTGCGGTCACCCGGCTCACCGATCAAAAAGGCATCGACTTGTTGTTACCGCTTATCGAGTTGCTCGATGAGATCCCACTTCGGCTTGCCGTGCTCGGCTCCGGTGATCGGCACCTGAGCGATCAACTTGTGGCTGCATCGCAGGGCTCAGCACGATTCGCCTTTGTTGACGGGTATGACGAGGCACTCTCGCATCGACTGATTGCCGGAGGCGACCTATTTCTCATGCCAAGCCGGTTCGAACCATGTGGCCTCACCCAGATGCAGGCAATGCGTTATGCAACAATCCCAATCGTCACTCCAGTGGGTGGGCTCGTCGACACGGTTCCTGACGTTGATGCGCACCCTCGGCGCGGTCGAGGTTTTGTCATGGCTGACATCTCTTCGACAGCACTGGTCTCGGCTGTCCATCGAGCGGTGCGTCGATGCTCGAGTCGACGTCTCGACACTCTCCGCAAGCGTGTGATGTCGATCGATTGGTCGTGGGACGCGCCCGCCCAACAGTTCATCAAGATTTACCGAGATATTTCCCATTGACATCTCGGTAGCCAGTTACGCTCAGAAGTAATGGCATACGAACCGAAAGTGCTCGTGATGGTACTTGCCGGAGGCGAGGGCAAACGCCTCCTCCCGCTCACCAACGATCGTGCGAAGCCTGCGGTGCCATTTGGCGGTACGTACCGCATTATTGACTTTGCGCTGTCGAACTTCGCAAATGCTCGCTATCTCAAAATTGTTGTTCTTACGCAGTACAAGAGCCACAGCCTTGACCGTCACATCTCGCAGACCTGGCGGTTCTCGACATTGCTCGACAACTATGTGACGCCGGTGCCGGCGCAGATGCGCCGCGGCCCACAGTGGTTCCAAGGGTCGGCCGACGCGATTTATCAAACCCTCAACCTCATTTACGACGAACGGCCGGACTACGTGGCGGTCTTTGGTGCTGACCACATCTATCGAATGGACCCTCGTCAGATGGTCGACCAACACATCGCATCTGGTGCAGGCGTCACCGTCGCAGCGATCCCAGTTGATCGCGACGAGGCAAGTC
>JALRDI010000175.1 GCA_023257035.1 Ilumatobacteraceae bacterium
GATCTCGCCCGCCGATGGAATCGGAAGTTCCGCTGACGTCGCAGACGCCACTGCGGTCGGAATACACACCAGGGTTACCCGGCAGATTCCTCTCGTCTCTGCTCACACTGAGCGTCTGATCTGGTCCGACCACAGCGGGCAACTGAGGCTCGTTCGTGTTCGACGTGATTGGCGCCCCGGCGAAGGAACCCGTCCCAGCTCGGCAATATTCGGCGGACTCTTTGCAATCATTATTGCCCTCATTGTGCGTCGTGTTGAGGGTGCGATTTCCGCAAGTGATTGGTTCACAACGCTTACCGTCGAAAGCTCGTCTGCCGTAGAAGACCTCGACCAGTTGCTCTCGTTTGTACGACAATTCGTTCTCGTACCACTCATCGGGGGCACTTGTGTTGCGATCGCAGGCATCGTCGACCTCTTCGCAACAACCACCTTCAGTGGAAAGGTCATCGATGTGCAGCTGCCAGAAAGTCAGCAGATACCGCAGAAGATTCGAGCGTTCTTCACCGGTGCGGGTCATGACGGAATCGCCATCGTTGAGGTCACCTTAGATCTCGATGAGTCGAGCAGAGCGCGCACGATCGTTGTTGATGCGCGTGCTGCTGCCCCGGTTGGTGCAGAAGTTTCAGTAGACCAGACCCTCATTCTGCGTCGGGTGAAATCGATCCGGCCGCGGGGATCTTCTGGAGCAGAGCCACCATCGGCCTCTACGCTTATCGCATGACCCAACATCGCCAGCACATCGTGACACTCGACTTGGAGGGCGTTCTCGTTCCTGAGATTTGGGTTGCTGTTGCCCAGCGAACTGGGATTGATGAATTGCGCCGAACAACCCGCGACGAGCCCGACTACGACGTCCTGATGAGGCAACGACTCAATCTGCTGGAAGAACACGGCCTCACGATGTCAACTATTCAAGAGGTGATCGCGACCCTGTCACCCCTCGAAGGAGCAAAAGGCTTTCTGGACGAGCTCAGATCAGAAGTTCAGGTTCTCATTCTGTCGGACACGTTCGAACAGTTCGCTCAACCACTCATGAGGCAACTCGGCTGGCCAACAATCTGGTGCCATCAACTCATCACCTCCAATGACAAGATCGTCGATTACCGGCTTCGAATTGACGACCAGAAACGCCGCGCGGTCGAGGCCCTGAAATCACTCGAGTTCACAGTTGTTGCAGCAGGTGATTCATATAACGACACCACGATGCTCGGTACTGCGCACGCAGGGTTCCTCTTCAGAGCACCGCAGAACGTCCGTGATGAATTCAATTTTCCAGCATGTGATGAGTACCCAGACTTGTTGCAGCACATCAGAGCCTCATTTTCTGCGCTTTCTTCCTGATCTCCAACGCTTGGTTCGCTCATCCGCATGCGTAGTCTGCTCGGGTGCCAACTGATGCCAATCCCCCTGCGGCGAACTCTCAAACGCTTGGCCTAGGCCTCGCTGGAGCCTGCATCGCCGTCTCAGCTTGGGGGTCGACTGGGGTCATCGTGAAAGCGCTCGACCTCGACCCGGTTGCGATTTCGTTCTACCGCTTCACGGTCTACTCACTTGCGATTCTGATCGTGCTTCGAATTCGTGGCAACACGCCATCGCTCAGCGTGCTGAAGCACTCCGCTGCGGGCGGAATTTCCCTCGGCATCGATGTTGTGCTGTTCTTTACTGCCGTGAAGACCACGACCGTTGTCAACGCAACAACGATCGGAGCGTTACAGCCAGTAATCGTGATCTCGATCGCGGCACGCTTCTTCAACGAGCGAATTCGAGCCCGAGAGGTGTTTGCTGCAGTTGCAGCAATCGCCGGAGTAGTCGTTGTTGTCACTCAGTCGTCGGGAAGCCCCGAATGGAACGGTGCTGGAGATCTCGCCGCAGTTGGCGCCCTCTTCGCGTGGACCGGCTACATCGTGATGTCAAAACGTTCGGCCGGGGTTTTGACATCAACCGAGTACACGCTTGGCACCGGCTTCTGGACAGCGCTCGTCGCTCTTCCTCTTGGCTTTGCCGCCGGCCAAGACATGTCACTACCGAATCTCGACCAGTGGTTTGTCCTTATATTCCTTGTCATCGTTGGCGGTGTATTTGGTCATTCGCTCATGAACTGGTCGCTTACTCGCATCCCGTTGTGGTTAGGGTCCACGCTCACTCTGCTCATTCCAATTGTTTCTTCGCTCACCGCGTGGGCTGCTCTCGACGAAGCATTGACTGGGGTGCAGATTGGAGCGATGGGATTTGTTGTCGCTGCGCTTTCGGTGATCGTCACCTCTCAGCGAAATCCCACACCGGCTCCACCACCGACTGCCCCGCTAACCTCGGTGGTAACCGATTCGCCTTCGGGAGAATCAGATTCCACAACGCCCCCTTCATCTTGACACTGGAGAATTTGCAACATGTCTGATCAAACCGCCGCAATCGACTACACGTTCACCGATGAGGCCCCCGCTCTCGCAACATATTCATTGTTGCCGGTGGTGCGCGCATTCGCTGGGGTTGCAGGGATCGGCGTCACGTCATCAGATATCTCACTTTCGGGGCGAATTATTGCCGTGTTTCCTGAGCGCCTTACCGAGGAGCAGCGCATCCCGGACCACCTCGGACTACTTGGCGACCTCACTGCGGATCCCACAGCCAACATCATCAAGTTGCCAAATATTTCCGCATCAGTCCCACAGTTGAAGGCGGCGATTGCAGAGTTGCAGGCAAAGGGCTACGACATCCCCGACCACCCAGATAATCCGTCAACTGATGAGGAGCGAGAGATTCGAGCGCGATTTGACCGGGTGAAGGGTTCAGCAGTGAATCCCGTGCTTCGTGAAGGAAACTCCGACCGTCGGGCACCTAAGGCAGTGAAGGATTACGCCCGTAGCCACCCGCATTCGATGGGAGCATGGAGCAGCGATTCAGAAAGCCACGTGGCAACTATGTCATCTGGTGATTTCCGGTCGAACGAGCAATCGGTGACGATCGCAGCCGACACCACACTTCGAATCGAGCACGAAGCGATTGATGGCACTGTCTCGGTCCTCAAAGACGGTGTTTCGGTTCTTGCTGGAGAAATCGTCGACAGCACATTCATGGATGTTCTTGCACTTCGTGAATTTCTCAATGCTCAAATCGAAGATGCTCGCTCATCAGGCGTGCTGTTCTCACTGCACATGAAGGCAACAATGATGAAGGTCTCCGACCCCATCATCTTCGGCCATGCAGTTCGAGCATTCTTTGCCGACACATTTGCCAATTTTGGAGATGTACTCGACCGTGCCGGCGCAAACCCGAATAACGGTCTCGGCTCAGTGCTCAGCGCTCTCGATCAACTGTCAGCTGATGAGCGTTCGCAGATCGAAGCATCCATCGCCGCTGGCATCGCAAACGGTCCTGCTCTCGCGATGGTTGATTCCGATAAGGGAATTACCAACCTGCACGTACCGAGCGACGTCATCGTCGACGCGTCGATGCCTGCGATGATCCGCACATCAGGCCAGATGTGGAACACCGACGGCGAGCAACAGGATGCAAAAGCAGTCATTCCTGACTCGAGCTATGCCGGCGTGTACCAAGTTGTCATCGACGACTGCCGCGAACACGGCGCCTACGACCCATCAACGATGGGGTCGGTGCCAAATGTCGGACTCATGGCACAAAAAGCTGAGGAATACGGGTCACACGACAAGACATTCGAGATTGCTGCTGCGGGCACAGTACGAGTAGTCGACGGAGCCGGTGCAGTGCTCATGTCGCACCAGGTGAATGCCGGTGACATTTGGAGGATGTGCACCGTTAAAGATCTCTCAATTCGAGACTGGGTGAAACTTGCGGTCGGTCGCTCCCGTGCAACCGGCGCTCCCGCAGTGTTCTGGCTTGACGAGTCACGAGCCCACGATCGTGAACTCATCGCAAAGGTGCGGAGTTACCTCAACGATCACGACACTGATGGTCTCCAGATTGAGATCATGTCGCCGGTTGATGCGACAAAGTTTTCAGTCGATCGAATTCGTCGCGGCGATGACACGATCTCAGTGACCGGAAACGTGTTGCGCGACTACCTCACCGATTTGTTCCCAATTCTTGAGCTCGGAACGAGCGCGAAGATGCTCTCGATCGTTCCACTCATGAACGGCGGAGGTCTGTTCGAAACTGGTGCAGGCGGCTCCGCTCCGAAACACGTACAGCAGTTCGAAGCCGAGAATTACCTCCGCTGGGATTCCCTCGGTGAGTTCCTCGCATTGGCCGTGTCATTCGAACATCTTGCGTCTGTTACGGGCAACGCGAAGGCGGGTGTTCTTGCCTCGACGCTTGACGCTGCGACCGGACAAGTTCTCGAACACGACCGCAGCCCAGCCCGCCGTGTTGGAGGGCTCGACAATCGCGGCAGTCACTTCTACCTCGCCATGTATTGGGCACAAGCGCTCGCAGCACAGACTGACGACGCTGACCTCGCCGCCGCATTCGGCCCTGTCGCCGAAGCACTCACCTCAGGCGAAGACCAAATCGTTGCCGAACTTGCAGCTGTTCAGGGGTCACCATGCGACGTAGGCGGCTACTACCGCCCGAACGACGACCTCGCTAGCGCAGCAATGCGTCCAAGCGCAACGTTTAACGCTGCACTCGAACTGCTCAGGTAATGAAGTGTTGCTGAGTTAGTTCGCTGGCTCCGCAACAAACACGGGAATAACGCGACCTGCCTCGGCAGCTTTCGTTTCGTACTCAAGAAATGGTGCAAAGACCGCTGCTGAGCGTTCCCACCAGATCGCGCGCTCATCTCCACTGATCTCACGAACGGTGAATGGCGCTGGTGTCGGACCGTCCTGAATCATCACCGACTGGTCAGCAAGCAGGTTGTAGTACCAACCTGGATGCGTTGGCGCTCCACCTTTTGAGGCGATCAGCGAATAGCAACCTTCATGCTCAACTCTCATGAGAGCGATTTTGCGGGTTGCACCGGTCTTTCCGCCCTTCATTGTCACGATGATGACCGGGATGCCGGTCTCACGCAGCGTGTTGGCTCGCGTTCCGCCAGACGCCTCGTACTCTGCGACTTGATCAGCTACCCACTGCGCCGTACTTGGGATGTAGTTCTCGCTCATGCCCAGAGACTAACGACCGATATACCCCGGGCGTGTACTAGTTCACCGGTGTGAGTGGCCCCGTGCCGTCATAGAAACCAACGACGTTTCGTGCAGCAAGCGTCGCCATTGCGGTTCTGGTTTCAACCGTTGCTGATCCCAGGTGTGGGACGAGGACAACATTGTCTAGTCCGATTAAGCCTGGGTGCACTTCAGGTTCATGCTCGAATACATCGAGCGCTGCCGCCCCGATCACCCCTGTTGAAAGTGCCTCAACTAACGCCGCTTCGTCAACAATTGGGCCGCGCGCCGTGTTAACGAGCACCGCATCGTTTCTCATTGTGCGCATTGCCTCAGCATCGATGAGATGGTGAGTGTCTTCGCTGTACGGGCAATTCAATGAGACCACGTCAGAGGTTGCAAGTAGTTCATCAAGGTCACAGCGGCGGGCATCGAGGGCTTGTTCGATCTTGGAATCAACAGCGTTTCGGTTGTGATACACGATTGACATTCCAAACGCCCGAGCCCGGAGTGCAAGTGCCTGACCAATGCCACCCATTCCAATAATGCCAAGTTGTCGGCCCTGCAAACCGCTACCAAGCATCATGAACATGCCCCACTTCCACGGTGTTTCAGAACGAATCAATCGTTCGCCTTCACCGAGTCGCCGTGTAACCATCAGCAACAGCCCCATTGCAAGATCAGCCGTTGCATCGGTGAGCACGCCAGGGGTGTTTGTCACCATAATTTCTCGTCTTGTGCACGCATCTACATCGATGTTGTTGTATCCCACAGCAACATTTGCAACGATCTTGAGATTTGGCGCTGCAGTAAGAAATGCGTCATCAACCGTGTCGGTGAGAATGGTCACTACGGCGTCCGCATTGGCTAGTTGGGCGTCGCGAATCTCGTGCGGAATCGGGTCATCTTGATTCCACGCCCAGACCTCTCCTGCTGTTGAAAGCAAGTCAATCCCGGGTTGAGGAATCTTTCCGGTGACGACAATTTTTGGGGAGATCATTTTGCTCCTTTGTCGATCCACTCGGCGAAACGCTCCAAGCCAATGCCGATTCGCTCCGTGCCGATTCCGGAATACGCGAGTCGAATGAAGCGGTCGTCTTCTCCTGCGAGAGGTCGGCCGAAATGGTGTCTCGTGCAGAACGACATGCCCGTCGCATGAAGCGCCGCTCTTGCAAATTCACCCACCTCGCTGTGGCCGACTCGATCCATTGCCTCCGCAACACGGGGAAACAGGTAGAAGGTGGCTTCTGGGATTGCGAACTCGACCCCGGGAACCTCCGCGAGGCCCGTAGCGGTGGCGTCCCGTCGCCGGCGCAGCTCTTCAAGCAACGGCGCCGCTCCAGAGGGGTCCGACAG
>JALRDI010000199.1 GCA_023257035.1 Ilumatobacteraceae bacterium
TCGGCAACCTGGCGACGGTCGCGTCAGGAATGCGTCGACGTGATCGATGGGGGGACATCGTCACTCATGATAGATCGCTTGTGCGCAACTTCACAAAGTCGCGCTTGTGACTTTTTCAACCGATCTCAACCTGCCGGCGAATTGGATTTCTCGTCAGAGCCGGAGTAGGGAGACCGAGCCAGCGACCAAGATGGCCAACAACAACAATCCGAGAGCGAGGGTGGTGGCGGGGCGCATGAGCCTGACCCTACCGACCAAACGAGACCGGTGTCGTCACGAGTTCGGCTTCACCTTGCGCGATTACAACCTGGTCGCCAACGTCAAGGACAAGTTCGCCGGCTGCAGATCTCCTATCGAGGCAGACCGCGTACATTCCCAGCGAGTCAACGACGAGTCCGATGCCTCCGCCAATCGAACCGAAACTCGTTGCCATCTGCGCCGACCGCACTACGGTCGTTCCAGGTTCAACCGGATCAGGCAACGTCAGGGAGATCACCGGACCCCACCCAGCCGGAAGGTCGTCAGGCCCTACGTTGAGTTGGCAATTCCCAAAATGATCGACCCACAACACTTCTGCAATGACCGTGTCATTTTCTTCACGGGGAAGTGGAATCGCCGATGGCATCAACAGTGAGGTATCTAGTTCTGGCCCAAGTTCTTCAAGAGGAAAGCCGTTACACAGTTGTGCTGCAGCCGGCGCAAATACGTCACGCCCATCAAAGGTGCCGCCAGCTCCCGCCAAGATCACATCCTGATTCGTGATCTGGAAGGCACGTTCGGCGCCCCCAGCAATTGCAACAGCCGGAGCAACCAGGCCATTGTCAGGAGCGACAAAGATGCCGGCTCCACCAGCGACCTCGACAGCGATTGCCTTGCGATCCGTGCCAACACCCGGATCAACAACCGCGAGGATGACTCCTTCTGGCAGGTACGCCACCGATCGCGCAAGAGCGAGCGCTCCCGCTCGCACATCGAATGCAGGGATTGAATGCGTGAGATTGACGACACTCACATGTGGGGCGAGATCTCTGATGACCGCCGAGCACACACCTGCGAACTCGTCCGTTAGCCCGTAGTCGGAAAGAAACGAGATGGTTTCGAAACGCCTGCTCACATCTCTGACGCTAACGCAAGGTCAACGGCAGCGGTCGCGTGAAGTCGAGTCGTTGGGAAATATGGAACCGGAACATCGTCGTCGCCCAGCAGCAATTCGATCTCGGTGCATCCAGCGATGATGCCCTGGGCTCCATCGTTGACGAGATCATTCACAATCTCGATGTAGCGAAGACGGGAGTCGTCGTTAATGACCCCTCGCACCAGTTCCTCGTAGATGATCCTGTGCACTTCATGGCGGTCGCTTTCAGACGGTGTTCGAACGTCAAGACCATGATGAGCGGCGAGTCGTCCGGCATAAAACTCCGCTTCCATTGTGTATTTCGTGCCCAACAGGCCAATGGTTGCAACACCCGCACGTTGGATGTGAAGTGCTGTTGCATCAGCGATATGAAGAAGCGGAATGTCGATGGCTTCTCTGATCTCGTCGGCAACGCGATGCATCGTGTTGGTGCACAGCACGAGAAGGTCGGCTCCACAGTGCTCAAGGTCGCGAGCAGCATCAGCCAACAACTCGCCGGCGGCTTCCCAGTTGCCATTGGATTGAAGTGCCTCAATCGCTGCAAAGTCGAAGGAACGAATGATGAGATCTGCCGAGTGGGTGCCGCCGAGTCGACGTCGGACCTCCTCGTTGATGATCCGCTCATACTCGATCGATGACTCCCATGACATGCCACCGAGCAATCCAATGCGCTTCATCTCCACAAACTAGATGCCTCCGAGACCCATCCTGACTTCGGCCATGTTGATGGTTGATCAGGCCTGAAAAACGACTGGGGCTAGTGCCAACCCCCCGATGGCACTAGCCCCGTCGGCGCTTCCGGTTATCACCGGTGCGGCTCAACACATCTCATGTTAGACAGAAAATGGCGGTGTGAAAAGTGCCACACTGGGGAAATATTTCACAAGCGCGCAGAACTCAACTCGCTCCCAGTTCTGCACTCCTCGTTTTTGCCGCAAGGACAGCATCTCGGATGACCGTTGCGAAGCCGTTTTCGTTCAGCTCTCCTAGACCGGCCGCCGTCGTTCCACCAGGCGATGTCACCGCTTCTCTAAGTCCACCCGGATTTCCCTGTGCTGCAAGAAGTGCGGCAGAACCTGAAAGTAGCTGTGTCACCATTGACTCAAGCACGTCTTGGGGTAAGCCCGCTGCCGCTCCGGCTGCAATGAGCGCTTCGGCAAACGCAAACACGTAGGCCGGGCCCGAACCGGTAAGCCCGGTTACTGCATCAAAATGTTCTTCTCCAACGCGAATGACCATGCCGACTGCGCTGAGCAATTCCTCTGCCCAGTCAAGAACGCTCGGATTGCTCTCGTCGTCAGTGCAGATCGCGGTCACACCTTCGCCAACCATCGCCGGCGTATTCGGCATTGATCGCACGACATCAACTCCATCGCCGGATGCGGCCCGCAAGGTTGCAGTCGTGATTCCCGCAGCAATTGACAACACCCGAGTCGCTCCAGCCGCACAAGCCGCAGCTGCCACTTCAGCAATTGCCGGCGGTTTCACAGCAAGCACGGCAGAGGCGCAACGAGGGAGAGATTCGGTCACCAGCACATCTGGAAACTCAGCACCTACAACAGCTCGACGGTCGGCCGATAACTCAACGATCGCAACACGCTCAGCGGTGACGGTGCCGTTGCGGAGGAGCCCACCGAGCAGGGCAGTCCCCATATTTCCTCCACCGATGACAACAAGGTCATATCTCTGCGGGTTCTCAGCCATATGCAGACGCTACCGAGAGTGTCCTCACAGATCGTCGTTCATGCACCCTCACGAGTGAGGCGCCTCGGATGGTCGGGAATCCGACCTCCCCTATCTGACCAACCCGAGGCACCCTGTCACGAGGGGGGTCGATTGACAGAGTCGACAGGAACTGTCGACGTGCCGAGCATCAATCAGCGAAGCGACGAGCAAACCCGAGTCGAATAAGCGCCGGAAATGCGTGCTCAACGGTTTGGTAGAGGGTTCCAACGACGCGATCTAGTTCATCTGCGGTAACAGCGCTATCGGGTATCACCCCACGCAAATAGATGGCGTCCTCGTGCCCGACCGAGAAGTGCGCACCGACCAGGCGGTCATTCCGCCGTAGGAGTTGCTCTGCGAGCTCGGCCGCATTGTCTTCGGGAGCGGGCATGACGTACGTCTCATAGCGGAGGGTGCGCTGACCAAGGGTTAGCCAAATGGTGACGATCTCTTTCGATTCTCCTGCGAGCCGCACGTACCACCGCGGTTCACCGAAGGATGTCTCATCACTCGTTCCACGATCAATCGCGAGAACGTGGTCGCCACTTTCTGCAAAGCCAGCAAGCCATTCATCGATAAGGCGTACGAGACCCGCAACATCGCCGGGAGACTGCAGTTCGCTCATCGACACTCCAGCAGTGCGGTCGATCGAAGCTCGTCGTACAGATTGTTGAGGCGGGTTGCAGCAGCGGTCCACGAGTAGTCGAGGGAGGCAACTGCGCCGGCCATCGACATCGAGGTTGCCATCGCAACATCATCAAGAACCGCATCGAGGGCCGAGGCAAATGCAGACGGTGTGCGTGATTGCACGAGAACCCCGGTCACCCCATCTTCAACCAGAGAAGTAAGCCCGCCTACCGCACTTGCAACAACCGGTGTTCCACACGCCGCTGCTTCCAGCGCCACAAGTCCGAAACTTTCGCTACGGCTGGGCACGGCAATAACGTCTGCAGCTCGGTAGTACGTCGACAAGAGGTGGTGCGGTTGTGGAGCAATGAATCGAACCCTGTCCGATAGCCCTAATTCATCGGCGAGGAGACGCATCTCCTGTTCCTGTTCGCGACCGTCAACGCCGCTCGCCCCACCGACAACGAGTAATCGTGCTTCTCGATTATCCATTAGAGCAAGGGCGCGAATTGCGACATCGGGGCCCTTCAACGCCTGAATACGGCCAGCAAACAAAATGAGCTGGGAATCTTCGTGTTCGCCAATGGCCCGTCGTGCTCCACCACGATCACCCGGACCAAAAATTGCGTGCTCTACACCAGGGGACACGATGGCCACTCGTCCGGCAGGTACGCCGTAGTGGTCAACAAGTTCTGAGCGCTCCGCCTCACACGACACGCACACCGCATCCGCGCACCCAAGTTGGGCCGCCTCTGCAGCTTCGCGGTATCCCGGCTCGATGTCGCCGCCTGCTCCCTTGATGCGAGCAAGGGTATGAAACGTCACAATGAACGGAACATCAAGCCGGTGCTTCAGCGCATGGCCGACTTCTCCGCTTAACCAATAGTGGGCGTGGACAGCATCTACTCCACCTCGAGCATCGATATCAGCGACCACCGCTTCAATGAATTCGCTGACGATGTCAGTAAGCGCCTCTTTTGGAAGGTGATACGGGCCCGCCTGGATGTACACGACTCGGTGCCCCGGCTCGACGACAACTTCTCGCGGTAGATCGGCTGCATCAGCTCTCGTATAGACGACACACTCTGTTCCTTGTTGGGCAAGTGCTGACGCCATCTCGCGCACGTAGACATTCATGCCGCCACTGTCGCCAACCCCAGGTTGAGCGAGGGGGGACGTGTGGAGAGAGATAATCGCCACCCGGCGATGAGTCTCAAACTTCACCGACTACGAAACCTATCCACACCGGTAGATATTCCCGAATTTGTCCGGTTGCGGTCGTTAGGTATCGGCGTCGAGGAACTGATCGACCTGCACTTCGCCAGAGCGAAATCGTCGAACAAGTTCTGCGCCTAGCGCGTCAATTCGTTCAAATCGTTCACGTCGATCGGTTGAGATTTCCCGTTCAAAATTGGTGAGCACTTCGGTAAGCGACGCGAGTTCATCAGGAGTCAGTTCCTCACCAGCAGACAGGCGCGAGAATCCATGCTCTGCGCAAAGTTGGTCGAGTTGAATCGCTCGTGCGTCATTCGCAAGATGGTCATCGTCGACACGCGGTGCCCTCGTTGCAGGCGCTGGAGCTGTGAGATGTTGAGAAAGCACGCGCTGTAACTCTCCCGAGAGATCCTCCTGCGTAGCAGCGCCAGATCGGTCGAGTTCTGCTGCCACCAGATCAAGTCGAGCCTGCGCGATACGACGAACGTATGAGACCGCATCGTCTTCGAGTTGGAGGCGATTGCGCTCCGACCGCAACTCATCGAGCGAAAGTGACTGCGGATCAATCTCGTTTACCATCACATTCCCCCTGAGACCGGCGGAAGTACCGCTATCTCATCTTTCGTCGTCACCGGGGTCGACTCGTCTGCATCGTCACCGTTCACCCAGATTCGACATGTGGCCAAAACGTCAACGAACGTTCTTCCATATCGATTCCCTGCGATCGCCAGAATTTCTCCGACAGTTGCGCCGTCAATTTCATCTCGGCCAGTGCCAGCAGCCTCGCGAGCTGACGCAAACATCCGGAGCACTGCCACGACCTAAATAGTAGATGACAGGTTCTGCCTCAATGAGGAAGTCACCTCGTTGGCCAAGAGGCCACAAGTACGATGAGGGGTCGTGCCAACTCCTGTTCCAAGCCTTCTTGTCATTCGACATGGTCAAAGTTTGTGGAACGCCCTCGCTCGGTGGCAAGGAATGGCAGATATCGACTTAAGCGATCTCGGAAGGGAGCAGGCTCGTACTGCTGCTATTCAACTCGCCGACGGACCGCACGAATTTCATCGTATGTACGCGTCGAAATTGTCGCGAGCAAAGGAAACGGCGTCGATCATTGCCGAGCATCTCAACCTTGATACCCCGCAGTTAGATGCACGCTGGAATGAAGCTGATGCGGGCCCGTGGCAGGGTCTAACTCCACAGGAAATCAAAACCGAGTGGCCTGGTTACTTGGAGCGGAATCGCCGACCGGCGGGGTTCGAGTCGTACGACAAAGTCGTTGAACGATCGCTCGCTGCCGCGACTGACTTACTGAAATCGGTGAACCCTGATCAGCCGATGATCGTCGTCACACACTCCGGTGTCATCCGAAGTTTGAGGCGTCATCTCACTGGCGCAAGCGAACGCACGCCAAACCTCGGCGGAATGTGGCTTCATCTCGTCAACGATCGAGTTCGCGCAGGACATCTCTTTGATCCGCTCAGTGCGGCCGAAGTAGGAGAATTTTCAGAGGGCCCCGGGCCCGTCGAATAGCGGTTTGAGCGCCGCTTTCACGGCGATCACCACACATGGCTTCGCCGTCGTTGCGGGCGGTAGCCTTCGCTCTCGTGGGAACCGCAAAACGCGAACGCAAAAAAGCAAACAAAGCAGCTCGAACTGTGCGTGAGGCTCGTCAGCAACGCATCGACGACGCCCGCCGCAAAACAACGAAATGGGGCGCCATCATCGTTGTTGCGCTCGGACTCGTCGTCGGAATCGCCGCTCTCGGTGGAGCGTTTTCAAGCGACGACATCACGTCTGATGCGTCCGCTGAATCGGCTGGTGCCACCTCGGAGGAAACGTCAGCAGCGGAATCAGAGACTGCTGCACCTGAGTCAAGCGTTGAATGCCCACCTTCCGATGGTTCGGCGACCCAACAGCAAAGCTTCGACAGCGCACCACCAATGTGTATCGATGCCGGTGCGTCATACTCAGCAGAGATTGTCACGAATAAGGGAACGTTGGTTGTCGAACTCGATCAAGCACGCGCTCCCCTCACGGTGAACAACTTCGTGACACTTGCTCGCTACCACTATTTCGATAACACCGAGTGTCACCGCATCATCCCTGGCTTCATGGCGCAGTGCGGTGATCCGACTGCAACAGGAACCGGCGGACCTGGGTACCGATTCGCAGATGAACTTCCAGCGGCTGGTGAATACCAAATTGGTTCGCTCGCGATGGCAAACAGCGGTCCTGATACAAACGGAAGTCAGTTCTTCATCATTT
>JALRDI010000285.1 GCA_023257035.1 Ilumatobacteraceae bacterium
CTTCACGCTGTCGAGATTGACCTGCATACGAGCTGCATCGATACCAATTTCTGTCATCAATCGTTCTCCGTGACGCTGCGCAAACATCATTGAGATATTTGCGACCTCCGCAAGAAGATCAAGATCGGGTGCGAGGCGGGCGATGGCGCCATCAAGAAACACCATGTTCTTCACGTACAACATGAGTTCTTTTGGAAGTCGTGCACCATAGGAGAGCAGTGCTTTCACTACCCGTTGGACCTCGGCCACCATTTCCTCACCCGACAGCGTCGTTGGGTCAATTGGGGCTTCGTCGAGTCGAAGGTCGTGAATGACAGCTTTGAGATCGGTGTCTTGCGGGAGTGCGCCAAGATCTCGAAGCGCAGCCATCTGGCCAACGAGATCATTTGTCGTGGCGGTCATCATTAACCGGAGAAATGCACGACGGCGATCGTCGTCGAGGCGTGCCGTAATTCCAAAGTCGAGGAGAGCGGTTCGCCCGTCGGGGAGCACGAAAAGATTTCCGCCATGAAGGTCACCGTGGAAGATGCCGTGAATGAGGGCTCCCTCCATGAATGCAACCATTCCGGTGCGGATGACATCTTCAGTGTCGATTCCAGCATTTTGCATGCCAGTAACGTCATCAAAATTAAAACCGTCGACACGTTGCATGACGAGCGTGCGAACTGTCACGAGCTGAGGGTGAGGTCGTGGTACGACATATCGGGTTTGTCCAAGTTCGTGAAGCACCTTGGCCACGTCGACCATGTTGGAAGCCTCAAGGCGGAAGTCGAGCTCTTCGACAATTGTTTCAGCGAAAAGTTCGACAAGCGCGGGCGGGTTCGCGAGTGCCGCTACCGGGATTCGGCCAACTAAATGAGGCGCAAGCCATGCCATGACCTTGAGATCGGTGCGAACGAGACGAGCAACATCTGGCCGCTGCACCTTGATGACAACCTCGGTGCCGTCGAGCAGTGTTGCTCGATGAACCTGGGCGATTGACGCCGCAGCGAGTTCGGTGCGCTCAATCGACTGGAACACCTCTTCGATTGGTCGTCCGAGATCGCGCTCGATTGTGCGCTTGACGACGTCGAAGTCTTCAGCCGGAACTTGATCGCGGCATTTTTTGAACTCATCAACAAGTTCGGCGGGGAAGAGGCCTTCACCTGAGGAAATGATCTGAGCAAGTTTGATATATGTCGCTCCGAGCGCCTCGATTGCTCCGCGAAGACGCATTGAGAGGTCAGCACGCGACGCCTCGGTGGTCTTGAACCGGCCGACTCGTTTGCGAACCCACCAACTTCCGACAGCCCAACCAATACGGCCGACGACGACAAACATTCGTCCAAGGTGGGGAACCTTCCCGGGCTTGGTCAGTTTTGGAACTTCCGCTTTTGCGCGATCTCGAACAACTTCAAGACCCCTCGCCCATGCCAGAGAGTCTTCTTGCAGCACCCAAGGGCCGTCTTCGGTGAATGCGGCCCAATGACAGTCGGGTAGCGCCGGAGAGGGGTTGGGGGTGAGGGAATGTTCGTCGGTGACGGTCACTTAAGACAGTTTGCCGACTGTGCGACGCCTGGTCATCTTGTGCTCAGAACTTTGTGGAAGTCAGAAGTTTGGTGGGCGGCGTTCGATGAATGCGGCAATGCCCTCCCGGTATTCGGCGGTGCCCATTGCTGAGTCGAGGAGTTCCTTTGATTCTGCAACTGATGCTGCGGGATCGCCGCGAAGGACATCTTCGTGAAGTTGCCGCTTTGCGTGAGCAACCGCCTGCGGCCCGGTCGTTGATGCAAGGAGGTGCCCGTATTCGATTGCGGCGGCGAGTGTTGACTCGCCATCGGGGAGCACATCATTCCACAAACCCCAATCAGCGGTTTCTGCGACGGTAACAACCCGACCAGAGAACAGCAGATCGGCTGCTCGGGTCGTGCCGATGAGCCGGGGGAGGGTCCATGACAGGCCGTATTTGGCGGGCAATCCCAGTTTTGGTGCCGCTGTCGTGATCTTTGCGGGAGCCGAACCAAAACGGAGGTCACAGAAGCATGCAAGAGCAAAGCTCACGCCAGCGACAGCGCCATTGACTGCGGCGATGATTGGCAGTTGGTAGCCAAACATCCACGACAAGTCTTCGTTAAATTCTTTCCGGAGGTCGCCTCCGGGCCGAGCGGTGCCTTCAGACAATCCGGTGTCGTATGAACCGCGCTCTGCATGATCGCCGAGGGCTTGCGAGTCTCCGCCGACTGAAAATGTCGGAGGAGTACCGGTGATGACAACCGCTCGCACATCGTTTCGGTGCTCGAGAGCGTGCATGACATCGAGCAACTCGCCATGCATGGTGCCGTTCCACGCATTCGCACGATGAGGACGATGAAGTTCGACAACCGCTACCGGGCCATCAAATCGGTAACGAATCGCTCGTAGGTCCTCCGATGGCGGAAGTTCGTTTGTGCTCATCCCCATAAGGCTCGCAGAACTGGGTCAGCGAGTTCGGGTCGGCACACGAGCAGGTCGGGAAGCCAGGCGTCACGTGCGTTGTACACAATTGGGCTGCCATCAATTCGGCTGACATGAAACCCTGCCGCCAACGCAACGGCGGCCGGAGCTGCGGAGTCCCATTGGTACATGCCGCCATCGTGGACATAAATGTCAGCGGTACCAGTGATGACCGCCATTGTCTTCGCGCCGGCTGAACCGAGTCGAAGAGCGTCGCAGTCAAGCCCGCGGGCAACCCAGTGTGCGGATGGGGGCGCCTGATTGCGAGAAGTAATGAGAACTGGCCGTGGACGCGAGATATCTGGCATCTCAGGAGCCGGATCCATTGCGAAGACCTGGTTAAGAGCCGGAAGCGATACGGCTCCAGCAACAAAATGGTCGTCGTCCCAGAGCGCGATGTGTACCGCCCAGTCAACACGATCGCGTTCAGCGAATTCACGTGTGCCATCCAGTGGGTCGATGATCCACACTCGACCGCCGTCAAAGCGCCGTGGATCTTCCCGTCCTTCCTCGGAAAGCACTGCGTCGCCTGGCCGTAGTGACCGCAATTCACTCATTAAGAAGGTCTGTGCAGCGTCATCGCCGGCATCCTTCACCGACCAATGATTGAGCCCCTGTGCGAACAAGCGGGCGCGTGTCTCAACGAGAAGGCGACCTGCGTCGACTGCAAGGCGCGTTGCGAGTTCCTGATCGCTCTCGAGAGCAGATGCGGGCATCAGGCAAGTTTCTTGTATTTGATTCGGTGCGGTTGGTCTGCGGCAACGCCCAACTCTTTACGACGGAACTCTTCGTATTCAGAGAAGTTGCCTTCGAACCAGCGCACCTGGCTCTCGCCTTCGAATGCGAGAACGTGGGTTGCAATACGGTCGAGGAACCACCGGTCGTGGGAGATGACTACTGCGCATCCGGGAAATGATTCGAGCCCCGTCTCGAGTGCGCGCAAGGTGTCAACGT
>JALRDI010000289.1 GCA_023257035.1 Ilumatobacteraceae bacterium
TCAGCGACGGCTGGGACGGCGGCTGGCGCTGCGGGGAGATCGTGCTGTCCCAGGTCGTCGATCACGCCCGCGCGGCATGGTCGGCCAAGGTGCGCGAGAACCTGTTCGTCGACGGACTTCGGCTCGCCCGTCCGGTGGGAATTGACTCAGGGCTCGCTCAAGTTCGTGATGACGCGCAAGTCATTCTCGATGGTGGGCAAGTTGACGTTGCAGCGGTTCGCGGAACCCGTGAAGAGCGAAACATGCTGGATGCATTCGTCGACCATGTGCTGTCGTTTGTGGATGTGTCGACGTTGAAACCAATGCGAGTCGTTGCCGACACTGCAAACGGAATGGGTGGGCTTGTCGTTCCTGCGCTCTTTGACCGTCTTCCGATGATCGAACTTGAAGTGATGTTCGGCGAGCTCGATGGAACATTCCCGAACCATCCGGCCGATCCGCTTCAACCAGCAAACCAACGAGACCTGCGGGCTCGGGTGGTTGCTGGAGGATTCGATATCGGCCTTGCGTTCGATGGCGATGCTGATCGCGTCTTCATCGTTGACGAGACAGGTGCTGGCCTCAGTGGGTCGGTGACGACGGCAATCTTGGCGGTCGCTATGTTGCGTGATAACCCAGGTGCAACAATTCTCCACAACCTCATTTGCTCAAAAGCAGTTCCTGAGTCAATTGCGGCTCACGGTGGAACGCCATTGAGAACTCGTGTGGGGCATAGTTTCATCAAGTCAGAAATGGCGACGACAAGTGCGGTGTTTGGGGGCGAACACTCTGCTCACTATTACTTCGCCGATAACTTCCGGGCCGACTCTGGCCTCATCGCAAGTCTCATCATGATTTCTGAACTCGCGAAATCGGGCTCAACGCTGTCGCAGATGCGCGTGCCCTACGAGCCGTACGTCGCATCAGGAGAAATTAATACCTCGGTTAACGACCCGGCGGCTGTCATCGAGCGGGTTCGGCAACGGTTTGACGGACATGCCATCGATGAACTTGATGGTCTCACTGTTGATGCTGGTGACTGGTGGTTCAACCTCCGCCCTTCGAACACAGAACCGTTGCTTCGGTTGAACCTCGAGGCGGCAAACTCTGAATCGTGTGAAGCTCACGTCGCTGAGGTTCTCAGCATCATCACCGAGTGATTGCGCCGCACTCGACGGGCCCTTGCCGATACGCTGAAAAGATCTGCAAAGGAGCTTCCAATGTCGCTTGACCCCCAACTTCTCGAAATCCTTGTGTGTCCTGAAGACAAGGGTGCTCTCGTCTACGTCGAGTCAGAAGGTGTGCTGTTGAACGAACGTCTTCGTCGGACATATCCGGTCCGCGATGACATTCCTGTGATGCTCATCGACGAGGCTTCAGAGGTCTCAGACGACGAGATCAAACGCTTGCTGTCGATCGTTTCTGCCTAGCAACGTCCGACGCTCTGCTCATTGGGGGCGTTAGGCTCATGTGCTCGGCGGGCTGTCGTGATCGGGCCAGGAGGCTCCGGCTCGTTCCTCAACCAGACTTTCCCAACACGACTTCAGTCGAGGAGAACCGCCATGTCCACTGATATACGTATTTCAGCTTCACAAGACTTCCGGGTAGCTGACCTGTCGCTCGCCCCATTTGGCCGCAAAGAAATGCTGCTCGCAGAGCACGAGATGCCAGGTTTGATGGCAATTCGTCGCGAGTCTGCAGCGACAAAGCCGCTTGCGGGCGCCCGCATTTCGGGCTCGTTGCACATGACCATTCAGACAGCGGTGCTCATTGAAACATTGACGGCTCTTGGTGCCGAGGTTCGTTGGGCGTCATGCAACATTTTCTCGACTCAAGATCACGCCGCTGCGGCAGTGGTGGTTGGGCCACACGGCACTGAAGAGAACCCACAGGGTGTCCCAGTGTTCGCATGGAAGGGTGAAACCCTTGAGGAGTACTGGTGGTGCACCGAGCAAATGATGACGTGGGAGGGCCATGACGGTCCGAACATGATTCTCGATGATGGTGGCGACGCCACGATGCTGTTGCACAAAGGTGTTGAATACGAAGCTGCTGGCCAAGTGCCAGACCCAACAGAGGCAAGCAACCCTGAGCTCGCTGTTATTCTTGGATTGCTGCAGCGCACGTTGAAGTCTGATCCAACGAAGTGGACCCGGATGTCAAAACTCATCAAGGGCGTCACCGAGGAGACAACAACCGGTGTGAAGCGGTTGTACAAGATGGCAGAAGATGAGACGTTGCTGTTCCCAGCAATCAACGTCAACGACTCTGTAACAAAGTCGAAGTTTGACAACCTCTACGGGTGTCGCCACTCGCTCGTTGACTCAATCAGTCGTGCCACCGACGTCATGCTTGGCGGCAAAGTCGCCGTCGTCTGTGGTTATGGAGATGTCGGCAAGGGGTGCGCCCAGTCGCTTCGTGGACAGGGCTGCCGGGTCATTGTTACTGAGATCGACCCAATCAATGCCCTGCAGGCTGCGATGGAGGGGCTTCAGGTACTTCCTCTCGATGAGGTCGTTGGTGAAGCTGACGTGTTCGTGACTGCTACCGGCAACGCCGACATCATCACCATTGACCACATGCGAGAGATGAAGCACAACGCAATTGTGTGCAACATCGGTCACTTCGACAACGAAATCGACATGGCTGGACTCGCCCGTTCAGGTGCGGTTCGTGACGAACTCAAGCCTGGCACCGATGTGTGGACCTTCGACGACGGCCATCAGGTCATCGTGCTGGCAGAAGGTCGACTCGTCAACCTCGGCTGCGCCACAGGACACCCAAGCTTTGTCATGAGCTGCTCATTCTCAAACCAGGTGCTGGCTCAAATCGAGTTGTTCAACCACCTTGATCGGTACCCGCTTGGCGTGCACGTTCTTCCCAAGCACCTTGACGAGAAGGTTGCCACCTTCCACCTCGAATCCCTTGGTGTTCGTTTGACGAAGCTCACCGATGAGCAAGCCGAATATCTCGGCATCGAACCCTCAGGGCCATTTAAGCCTGA
>JALRDI010000340.1 GCA_023257035.1 Ilumatobacteraceae bacterium
GACTCAACCAATGGCTGCAATATCGCGGCGTCGGACGCTGGAATGACTACCTCTACGGCGAGAAGGTGTACCTCGTACTCAGCCTTGTTGCGAAGTCAGTGCTCGCCTGGTTCATCTATTTCGGGTCGCTCGCCAACTGAGTCGCGCACTACGCCCCGTTTGATACAAACTGCTACTGCAGTGACGGCGGGAGGTGTCCGGTGCCTCGCTCCCTGAGTTCATCAGCGTCGCAGATTCGACATCGTGTCTCGACATGCATTGCAGTGATCGACATCTGCGTGCCTCGTGAACGCTCGATGAGTGGAACCGGATGCGCCACAACATCGGTTGAGCCACAGCGCTCACAATGTGGTGCGGCCGGGCGGTCCCAACTGAGTGAGCATCCACTGCACGTAATGGTGATGACGGCGTCGTTGCGTGCACCAAAGAGATGCTCGTCGGTGTCGCAGTTTGGACAACTGATGTCGAGTGACATGCCAAAAGGTTAGGCCTGCGAGTCTCGCACTCGGTGACGATCACTGGGTAGCGGTGTCACTATCGCTATCACCCCTGAGATCACCGGTAACACCACGACAAGACGAGCTGCGCTCGTGTACGAACCAGCCCAGTCGGCAAGAAGAGAAAACACGAATGGTGCGATTGCAGTTGAGATCACCATCACCGATGTCATCCGTCCGCGCCATGTGCCGAGGGTTTCTCTGCCAATCCAACGAGCCAGCAACGCTCCTTCACTCGCTGCCATCGTGGCGGCCGCCGATCCCAACGCGATGCCGAACCCGACCGCCCCAACCGCCGAGTTCACAAAGGTCAGCGAGAGTACTGCAACCATCAACGTCAACATGCTGAAGGGAACAACAATGCGACTTGGTACTCGGTCAACAAGCCTGCCGACAACGAGGGCAACCAGTGCCGATGCGACGCTCTGTGGAAGAAAGTTGGTCGCTGCCGCTGCTGCCGAGAGACCGCGTTCGCCGAGCACAGCAATTTGGTGGAACGCAAGAGCTGTTGAGACAAACCCTGTTGTTGCGTATCCGAACGTGACGACGAGAAATCCGTTGCGACGCAGATGGCGGGGTTCATCTGTTGCTTCAGACCTATCGACGATCTCTTGCTCGTCAGCATGAGGATGTTCAAGTCGCAACCGACGGATCACCCCGACCATCACGAGACCCATCAGAACAACGACAACACCTTCGAGTATCAACGTTGCTTGCCAACCGATTCGTGGGATGACTCGTGCAGCGATGAACGGAGTGAGGGCGATCGTCGACCCTCCCAGCGCGGTGAGGAGCCCGAGAGCAGCACCCCGACGGTGGACAACGTTTTTCGCGACGAACACCGATGCAGCGAGTGGCATACCTGTCTGACCAAACGATCGCAATCCGTAAATCGCGACCGTCAACATCACCAAATGTGTTGACAGCGCAGCCAACACCGTCGCAAGGCAGAGCCCGAGCGCAACCCCGGGTACCACTTTTGCGACGCCTCGCCGGTCGATAACGCGTCCAAGCCACGTTCCTGTAGTTGAGGCAGCCAGCGTTCCGAGCAAATACGCGAATGTGAGTTGTCCGCGGGTGACGTCAAGGTTCTCGGTGAGCGGATCGACAAAGACAGAAAAGCCAGCTGTCTGACCTGGGCCTGACAATGCGATCAATACGGCACCAGTGCCGATGATCGATCGTCGTTGTTGCTGCGGTGTCGCCACTACTCTCCCTCTGAGCCGGTCTGAACCTACTCAGTGTGGACACTCAGTTGGTGAACGTCTGCAACGCCCCGTTCTCATCTGCCAAGCGAGCCAACAATGGCGACAGTTCCCAGTGGGCACCGCCGAGCGTGTCCGAATAGTGACGGATGCGCTCAACGATCTCTGTGAGACCAACCGAGTCAGCCCAGTGCATTGGGCCACCCCGGTAGAGCGGCCATCCGTAACCGTTGACCCAAACAACGTCAATATCGCTGCCGCGAATGGCGATCTTC
Organism: Ilumatobacteraceae bacterium; assembly: GCA_023257035.1. Lineage (GTDB taxonomy): Bacteria > Actinomycetota > Acidimicrobiia > Acidimicrobiales > Ilumatobacteraceae > Casp-actino5. The sequence continues at coordinate 1,978 of JALRDI010000340.1, forward strand.
TCCTCGAGAATCTTCGCTCCCTCATTCACCATCGGGTACAGACAGCGTTCGAGCACCTCCTGGTCGGTCACCACGCGCTGCTCCACACCTTGGGTGATCGCAAAGTCTTTGATGAGTTGCTCAACTTCTGGGTCGGGGGTTGACGCCCGAGTATCCGGGTCGTAGGTGTAGTAGCCACGACCGTTCTTCTGCCCGCGCCGACCGTTCTCACACAGCACTTCTCGCACCGTTGAGCTCGACGACGTTGCCTCGTTCCAGCCGATGTCGAGGCCGGCGAGATCCATCATCGCGAATGGCCCCATTGGGAAACCAAAGTCGTACAACACACGGTCAATTTGGGCTGGCGTTGCTCCC